>JAYTPG010000058.1:0-44773 GCA_043747375.1 Candidatus Kaiserbacteria bacterium
ACGTCGCTCGGCGCATACGGCGCCCCTTCAATCTCAGGTGTTTCGGGCCCAAACACGATTTCAGTAAACACAAGTGGTACGTGGACTCTCTCGATCAACAATCAGTTCAACTCGAATTACACCAGCGTTTCTGTAAATTGGGGGGATCCTGTTTACGGCGCATATGCTTCTGCTCCGCAGCAAGCAAATGGCTCGCAGACGCTTTCTTTCTCGCACAGTTATACACAAGCGGGCTCCTACACCATCGTCTTTACCGCGACGAATGCCGGCGGACAATCTGCAACGGCGTCAGTGACCGTAAACGTCACCGGTTCTGCAAGTGGCCTCTCAATTTCGTATCTTTCTCCAACGGCAGGACGCGTCGGAACGCAAGTAATCATTCAGGGCAGCGCCTTTTCCGCGCTCGACAACACGGTGCACTTTGGTCAGGGCGGCACACTACACGTTCCATCTCAAAACGGAAACACGATCTACTACACGATTCCTTCGTACGCATCATCATGCGACATCATGCCGGGAAATCAGTGTTTCTACGCGCAGCCCGTTAATGCCGGCTCGTACCAGATTTACGTAACAAACTCAAACGGCACAAGCAATTCTCTTACGTTCACGGTTCTCTAGTCGTATGATTTTCACGAGGGGTCGAATAACTACGGTTCTGTTTGTAGTCATTGTTCTCTTACTCGTACTCATTGCGCCCTCGATATTTATTCGAGATTCTATTTCAGATTTCTTGTTTACGAAGACGTCCGACATTAAATTTTCCGACGTAGTCCTTATTCCTGGCGCATCGGTCGTGCGCGGAGCGCCGTCTGCGATCTTGCGGTCTCGATCAGACGCCGCGGTCGCGCTGTATCAAGGTGCGCGCGCATCAAATATTTTGGTAAGTGGAGACAATGGCGCAAAGGAATATGACGAAGTGACTCCTGTTGTCGCGTACTTGATTGACTCCGGCATTCCCAAGAAAGATATTATTGTTGACCGCGGTGGTTTCGACACCTTCACAAGTCTCTTCCGTGCGCGAGAGACACTCGGCTTTCGCTCCATTGTAATTGTGACCCAGGACTTTCACGTGGCTCGCGCCGTCTTTATCGCTCGTGCGCTTGGGCTCGATGCGCGTGGGTTTGCGACTCCCGGAGGGCGGTTCTTTGACTATGTTCGGGAACTTCCTGCGTCGTGGAAAGCGGTTCTCGATATTGGATTTAATCGCACTCCATCGACCGAAGGTGATTTACCGATTTTCACGAAGAACCCCTCGACCCGAACTGAGTGAAGAATGCTATCATTCCCTCGATGAATACCGTGCTCGAGGTTAAAAATTTGCAGAAATCGTACGGTCCAAAACAAGCCGTCAAAGACGTTTCTTTTTCGATTTCAAAAAATGAGATCGTAGCTTTATTGGGGCCAAATGGAGCTGGCAAAACAACCACACTCAGCATGATTCTTGGAGTGTTGACCCCAACATCGGGCTCGATAAGGCTACATACACATAGTCTCGAACACGACCGCACCGCATTTCTCGAACAAACGAATTTCGCCGCTGCCTATGCGCAGCTGCCCGGGAATCTTTCGGTCATTGAGAATCTGAGAATCTTCGGAATGATTTATTGCATTCCGGATCGTGAGGAAAAAATTCAAGCCTTACTTTCAGAATTTAATCTTGAGAAGTTCCGTAATACTAAAGTCGGCCTACTTTCTTCCGGAGAGCAGATGCGTGTTTCTCTTGCGAAAGCTATGTTAAATAATCCGCAATTGCTCTTGCTCGATGAGCCGACGTCTTCTCTCGACCCATCTACCGCGGAAATAATTCGAGAGGGGATCTGGACGTTTGCGCACGCGGGCTCGGGGTGCGTGCTCTGGACTTCACACAATATGCACGAGGTGACTGCCGTTTGTGATCGCGTACTTTTTCTCTCTCACGGAAAAATCCTTCTCGAGGGTGATCCGAAGACGTTACCGGAGATGCACGGCAAGAAAAATCTCGAGGAATTATTTATTGCGGTGGCGCGTGAACCACTTTCTTTTGATCTCGAATAATATGAAATACGAACGAGCACTTGCAATTACGTATCGCTACTTTCTTCTCGTACGAGGGAACTGGACGAGAGCGTTTCAAATATTTATCTGGGGAGCGATTGACATTGTACTATGGGGTTTTATCACAAGATACTTAGATTCAGTCGGCGGGCAGAGTGTGAATTTTACGACCGTTTTCCTCGGGGCCGTCATTCTCTGGGAATTTGTCACGCGTGCTCAGCAGGGTGTCTCTTCGCCGTTTTTGGAAGATATATGGTCACGCAATTTGCTTAATCTGTTCGGCTCACCGCTTTCCGTGGGAGAATATTTATTCGGCCTCCTCGTTACGAGCATCCTGACCAGTATTGCGGGCTTCGCGGTGCTCGTGCTCTTTGCGGCATATGCGTTCGGTTTTCCGCTCTGGAGTATTGGTCTACCTGTCCTGGCATTTCTGGGAATTCTTTTTATTTTTGGCAGTGTGCTCGGTGTTGTTGCAATTAGCATACTGCTTCGCTTTGGCCCCTCGGCAGAATGGTTTGTCTGGCCAATTCCCGCAATACTTTCTCCGTTCGTCGGCGTCTTCTATCCCGTCAGCGTCCTTCCCGTGTGGATGCAATCAATCGCGCACGTGCTCCCCGTATCATATGTATTTGAGAATCTGAGGTCACTCAGTACAGAAGGGACTTTCTCTTCGTCCGAACTACTGTTAGCGACGGGGCTCGATTTTGTTCTTCTAGGAGCGGCGTGCCTGTTGTTTGTCTATATTCATCGTCGCGCACTTCAATCGGGCGCGATAGCGCGATTTAGCGCGGAATCATATAGTGGGTAAATCTTTCCCATGAAAGATGATCGGGGTATACTGCGTCTATAACGTATGAGGACATTTCTTAGTCTTTCTTTGGCGGTAGCTTTTGCGTTGCCGTTTTCCGCGAGCGCTTCGTCGAAATTTGAAGTCACTGGCTGGATTCCATATTGGCGTAGCGCGACAGGCACTGGTGACACCCTCCCGCACCTCAATTCATTGAGTGAGGTAAATCCTTTTGTGTACTCGGTAAAAACAAACGGCACGATCGTCGACAATGGCTCGCTCGATGAGGAGCCATGGCTTTCCTTTATCGCCGAGGCGAAAAAACAAAAGGTGCGCGTGATACCGACTATTATGTGGAGTAATGGCGACGCCATTCATGCGATTCTTTCAAGCGGCCCGCTTCGCCGTTCCTTTGAAGATCACATTGTAAAATTGGTGAAGCAAAATAAGTTCGACGGCATCGATATCGACTTTGAGGGAAAGCATGCGGAAGACAAAGATAACTTTTCTATTTTTCTGAAAGGCCTGTATCAGCGCATCGGCACGAAGTGGCTCATGTGTACTATTGAGTCTCGTACGCCAAACGAATCACGTTATTTTGGTACCGACATTCCGCCGGACGCGACAATATATGCAAACGATCTTGTCGCGATAAATAAGTATTGCGACCGCGTTCGAGTAATGGCGTACGACCAGCAGGGAGTCGATCAACATCTTGCAACACTCGCGGCGTCTTCCTCGCAACTCTATGCGCCTGTGGGTGACCCTGCCTGGGTTGAAAAAGTTGTAAACCTTATGTCAAAAAACATTAAGAAAAGCAAAATGTTGATCGGTGTGCCTACATATGGGTACGAATACGATGTGACGGCATATGCGAACAAGCAGTATCTGTACGATATTCTCTGGACCTTTAATCCTGGCTACGCGACTTCGATTGCGGCGCAGTATGGAATCACACCCACCAGAAACGCGGCAGGCGAAATGTATTTCACCTACACGCCCAATGCAAACGTTGCCTCAACTTCGCCAACGTCTCTCGGACCAAATTCTGCACTACTCGCTTCTGCTGCATCAGATCTCTACGCAACAACGTACAATTCACATCTCGCATTTCGGCTCATTGATTGGAGCGATGCTGAGTCGATTCGCCAGAAGATCGAACTTGCAAAGGAGCTCGGAATCAGGGGCATTTCCATTTTCAAACTCGACGGTGGGCAAGATCCGAAACTGTGGAGCGTTCTTGAGGGGGTAAAGAAATAATCGTTCTCGTGAAACCGAAACTTTTTGTTTTTATCGGGAAGCCGGGCGCAGGAAAAAGCACCATTATAAGAAAGTTGTTCCCGCGGAGAGAGGTCGTCGATGTGGCGCCGTTCGTTTTAAAAACCAAAAGGCGGGGAGCTGTCTCTGACAGCAATTCATTACGTGGCTATCGAAACATGTATCAAGAATTTTGGAAAAAGAAAACAATTCGTGCACTCGAGATTGGAACAGGATTCCCTGCCTTTAATGTACGGCAATTGAAAAAAATGACTGCGAAGTTCGACATTACGGTATTTCTCCTTGATGTATCATCTGCGATCGCACTCACTCGTGTGAAAAGACGAGCAACGCTTTTTGATACTGAAGCTTTACAGAGGCGTCTTACGCGGAGGTTTCCAGAAAAACACAAACTTTTTCTAGATAACATTGGATTGCCGAATCGCGTCATACAAACAGATCGACCTTTGTCCATAACGATACAAGCCTTCAAGAAAATGATTGCGTAAAACTGAGCGCATCGGTGTTTCTCGATTAAAGCGTTATCGTAAGGTTCGACCTTACGGTAAAAGAACCGAGACTCTGGAGCGTTCTTGAGGGGTAAAAAACAGGGGATTGCAATTTGTGTGCGTAGTGTAGAATACTCCTCATGCCTGAACAAAATATGAGCGGCTCTGCCGCGCCGACCATGTCGGCCAAAAAAGATTATTCTTCACTTTATTTACCACTCGCGATAGTTCTTGCGGGTGCACTTATTGCCGTCGGCCTTTTCTTCGGACTTTCCGGAAAGAACGGCGTAGCTTCTGCTGGTAATCCGCCTTCAGTAAAGGCAGTGAACGTCAAAGACGTAAAGACAGACGGCGATCCGTTTATAGGAAAGCAAGATGCCCCAGTCACGATGGCGTACTGGTACGATTACCAGTGCCCGTTCTGCAAAGCTGTTGATGTAGGAGGCATTCCGCAAATTCCTGTTACTCCTGCGTTCCCGACCCTTATAAAAGATTATGTAAATACCGGAAAACTTAGAATAATTTTTAAGGATTATCCTTTTCTTGGAAATGACTCCGTAACGGCAGCGATGTACGCACATGCGGTATGGGACACGTACCCAGACAAATTCTATGTGTGGCATGAGGCAATGTTTAAAGCTCAAGACGCCGAGGGAGATCAAGGGTTCGGTAATGAAGAAACTATCCTCGCACTCGTAAAGAAAATTCCTGGTCTTGATGCTGGTAAATTGAAGGCTGTTGTCGCACAAAACAAAGACTCGTACAAAAAAATAATGGATGCTAACCGAGCGGAAGGTGCAACGTTTGGTATCCAGGGAACTCCCGGATTCATCATTGGAACCGTAAAAATAGACGGTGCAGAGGATCTTAAAGCATTTACTGCCGCTATTGATGGTCAGTTGAAATAAATATGGGAATCGAGTCAGGTAGTAATGGCGGTTCTTCAGAAGAAGAAAAAGACAACATTACTTCGTATTCCGAGTTTTCCGAAAAACAAGCGCAAAAAGATCTGGCAGAAGCCAAACGAAGCATTATTGAATTTTCAGACACCATCACTTCTTTTCTGGAAAGAGCAGATCGCGAAACTGATAAAAAAGAAATTGAGACACAGATTAAGAACATTATCGGCAGAACCAGTGCGTTTGCTTCAGAACATAAAGATGCGCCCGTAGACCCCGCTCTCTTCAAAAGTGTGGGAGAACAATTAAACATAGCCGAAGAAATCCTTGATTCGGGTAATCTTATTGCAAGCAAAAAAGCCGCAAAAGATGCCGCAGTAATTTTTACAAATGCCCTCTCGGAAGCGTATTTTGGCACTGACAAAAAATGATACAGTGTTCGTATGGACAAGAAACCAATGCCAGAAAATGAAGAAGGGTGGGAGAAAATGCTGACCCCCGAACAATACAAAGTGTTGCGCGAGAAAGGCACTGAAGCGCCTTTTACGGGTGAGTATGTTCATGAAAAAGCGGATGGTACATATGGCTGTGTCGCTTGCGGCAATCCGCTTTTTAGTTCAGACGCGAAATTTGATTCAGGAACAGGATGGCCATCTTTTGATCAGGCTTTGCCGGGTGCCATTGAGCAGCATCGCGACGCAACTCATGGCATGGAGCGAGTAGAGATTACGTGCGGCCGTTGCGGCTCACATCTGGGGCATGTCTTCGACGATGGACCCACCAAAACTGGCAAACGATATTGCATCAATTCCGTCTGCCTGGATTTGGAAGAAAAATAGAGATTTGTTCCCGCAACGCTCTTGAGTTAGGCTGTCTTGATGAGACTTCTTATCAATCTTGCTCTTTTGCTTGCGCTTGGAATCGGGGCGTTCTTTTTTCAAAGAGAGATCCGAGTGACCTTTCATGAGGTGGCGCGACTCGTCGCCCCGTGCACTCTTCCGGTCACCTACACGCTCGGGAGCATCGACGCAAATTTTGGAATTAAGACGGAGCAGCTCCAAGAAGATGTGCGCGCCGCGGCTAAGCTCTGGAATGATGCGGCAGGGAAGAAACTAATTGAGCAAAGTCCAAATGGCGTCGTATCTGTCGATCTCCATTACGATATTCGACAAGAAACCACCACCCGCTTGAAAGTGCTTGGGATTACCATTGACGACGACCGCACCACGTATAACGTGGTGAAGTCGAAATACGATACGCTTTTTGCGACGTATGATGCTAAAAAAAGAGATTTCGAAAATCGCGTCTCAGCATTCAATGTTCGAGAAACAGCGTATGAAAAGAACATATCATATTGGAATTCTCGCGGCGGCGCTCCAAAAGATGAGTTTGCGCGACTGCGCGCGGAGCAGGAACAGCTAGCCGCTCTTTCTCAAGGCATTAAGACGCTACAGGCAGACGTGAACAGCGACGCTCGAGACATCAATGACCTTGCGGTCGAACTCAATCATCTCATTGATGTACTCAACATTGACGCGAAAAAATACAACGCAACCGGCGCAAAAACTGGCGGTGAATTTGAAGAGGGTCTGTACGAGAGGACGCTCGGAAAAGAAAGTATTACGATCTTTGAATACGACAACAAGGCGCATCTCATTCGCGTTTTAGCGCACGAGCTTGGTCACGCCCTTGGACTCGACCACGTCGACGATCCTGAGGCCGTCATGTATTACCTCAACAAAGGCACAAATGTCGCGCTCTCAAAAGCCGACACAAATGCATTGAAAGCCCTGTGTCGAATGTAGTCTAAAAAACCGCCTATTCATGAAGTGAATTTTAAGATAAAATGCCCACATGCTTGCTCCGCCGTTTTACGACCCAACGAAAAGTTACGAAGAGAATTACGAGGGCGGTCCATGGAATGGCTTTAAAGACGGGGTAAACATTGTGAGTGAGGGAGAGCCTCACTTTTCCTTTTTAGGCGAAAAGATTCACTATCCGCTCGGAATTCCAGCAGGACCACTACTCAACAGTGCTTATGTTGGGGCCGCATTTCAAAAGGGTTTCGATGTGCCCATTTACAAAACAGTCCGCAGCGATACTTTTCCGTGCCACCCGTTCCCCAACGTGCTGTCGGTAAAAATTGATGGCGATTTAACGATTGAAAAAGCAAAACAACCCCTGATTGCGCAGGTCGATTATGTTGAGCCACTCTCGATAACGAATTCCTTTGGCGTTCCTTCAAAACCTGCAGCACTTTGGCAAGCGGATGCAAAGAAAGCGGTACAGTTTGCTCAAAAGGGCCAGGTGATGATTATGAGTTTTATGGGTACGGTGCGCGAGGGGCAAAGCCCTGACGATTTCGCGGCAGATTTTGCAACGGCGGCCGAACTCTCTGTCTCGACAGGAGCAAAAATCTTTGAAGTGAATCTCTCGTGCCCAAATATCGGAAACGAAGGGCTCGTTTGTTACAATCTCGATATGACCGAGAACGTCTGCGCCGCAATACGTGAGAAGCTCGGCTCAAAGCCACTCGTGCTTAAGGTGGGTTATTTTGGAGATGACTCTGAATTGGAAAAGCTTGCAGAAATTGCAAAAAAATATGCGCAAGGGATTTCTGCAATCAATACCATTGCCGCTCCGGTCGTAAAAAATGACGGCACGCAAGCACTTCCCGGCAGCCCGGTGCGACTTCGCAGTGGTGTCTGCGGCCACTCGATAAAATGGGCGGGCCTTGAAATGACGCAGCGTCTCGCAGATGCTCGAAAAAAAGTGAACGCTGATTTTGCGATTGTCGGCGTCGGTGGCGTAACGGTCCCTGCGGATTTTAAAGAATATCGTGACGCCGGGGCGGATTTGGTTATGAGTGCAACGGGTGCGATGTGGAATCCGTATTTAGCCCGCGACATTAAAGCCACCTTTCCTGAGGGCTAACACAGCATGGAAGACCTTAAAGAAAAATGTGGCGTGTTTGGTGTTTACGGAAAAGGCCTCGACGTCGCGCGTCTTGCCTATTTTGGACTCTACTCGCTTCAGCATCGCGGCCAAGAAAGCGCGGGGATTACCGTTTCAGATGGCGAAAAACTAAGCGGACACAAAGATATGGGTCTCGTCGCCCAGGTCTTTTCTGAGGACATTATTACCTCGCTCAAGGGCCACATCGCCATAGGCCACAATCGCTACTCGACTGCAGGCGGCTCAAAGGTGCGGCACGCACAGCCCATCTTGAGTCCGGACGGCATCTTTGCGCTCGGACACAATGGCAATTTACCCTCAACAAAAGCACTCTGGGATTATCTACGGGCATGTGGCGATGTTTCTGATGGCTCGGACTCCAGTCTCGTCGTTGACGCGATACATGCGGCAATGAAAAAAGGACTTTCCCTCGAAGACGCAATTCGTGAAGTATACCCACTTCTTACGGGCGCGTTTTCGATTCTGATTGTTTCCAAAGACAAGCTGATTGCCATTCGAGATCATTGCGGCATCCGGCCGCTTTCTCTCGCGAAACTTAATGGCGGTTACATTCTTTCTTCTGAAACATGCGCGCTTCACCCTATAGGAGCGCAGCACATTCGCGAAATAGAGCCAGGTGAAATGTTGGTGATCGATGAAAGCGGGCTTCGCAGTGAACAACTTGCAACGCCCAATCCTAAATTCGACATGTTCGAATTTGTGTATTTCGCGCGTCCCGACAGCGACCTCATGGGCAAATCGGTCTACGAAGTTCGTAAAAATTTCGGCAAGGAACTTGCCCGAGAAAAGAAAATTGAAGCCGATGTGGTTATTCCCGTGCCAGAGACTGCCGTACCAGTCGCAATTGGCTACTCGCAAGCTTCGGGAATTCCATTCGAACTCGGGCTCGCGAAAAATCGATATATTCACCGTACCTTTATCCAACCCGAACAGCATCTTCGCGAGCAAGGCGTCAAAATGAAATTGACTCCAACGCCGGGCACTATTGCGGGGAAGCGAGTGATTGTAGTTGATGATTCAATCGTGCGGGGAACTACTTCGCGGCAAATTGTGAAAATGCTTTTCGAAACGGGCGCAAAAGAAGTGCATTTTGTGGTATCTTCACCACCGGTTAAATTCCCAGACTTTTACGGCATAGATACTCCGAAGCAAGCCGATCTTATTGCGTCGCACAAATCCGAAGAAGAGATTAGGGAGTATTTGGGCGCGACCTCACTCCAATATCTTTCACTTGCCGGGGCAGTCAAATCCATTGGTATTCCCGAGTCACAGTTAAACTCTTCCTGTTTTACGGGAGTGTACCCAATTGATATAGGAGAGAGGAAGGAGGAGATTTCATACTGAATATACGCCTAAATTTACCCCGGCTTGTCGAGCGTAATCGACAGGTATATAGTTTATAGATTAGTAGCTTAGGGCGTGTGTCGGCGCTCTAAATATAAGTTTTAAAGGTCTTTTTAAGCGTGTGGCCCGATTTTTTTGTCGGGATACGAGGAAAGGGGTCCATCGCTTTCGGGCGAGAGGACAATCGGACAGGCTTTTTCAGCCTAGTATCTGCGGAAACCCTTCGGTATAGCTTCCTATCGTGACGTCGTTCGGAAAAAAGCTTTTGGTAACGAAAGCCTCCAAATGAACGACCTGGAAGTACAAATACATACTTGTTCGTCTTTACTTACAAGGGGCGACGGTTGTCGCCCATAAATGAGAATTACATATGTGTGGTATTTTTGCGTACACGGGTGAAAAAAATGCGAGTGAGGTTCTTTTAAACGGGCTTATTTCTCTTGAATATAGAGGATACGATTCTGCGGGCATTTATCTTCCCGAGTCAGGTGCGATTAAGGCACGAGGCGCGGTAAACGAACTTCGCAAGAAGGTTCCTGCAAATTTTCCTGGCAAAAGCGGAATCGCCCATTTGCGCTGGGCCACGCACGGTGAACCAGTAGAAAGGAACGCTCATCCGCACGTTGACTGCACGGGCGAGATTTGGGTCGTGCACAATGGCATCATCGAAAATTTCAAAGAACTTAAGCGAGCTCTGGAAAAAGACGGACACACATTTACCTCTGATTCTGATACCGAAGTCTTGGCGCATCTCGTCGAAAAGCATTTAAAAATAGAAAAGGATTTTGAAAAAGCCGCATTTGCTTCGCTCAACGAAGTGCGCGGCACCTACGGCATCGCACTTCAATACAAAGGGGAGCCCAACAAGCTTATCGCCGCCCGAATGGGGTCTCCTATCGTGATTGGTCTCGGCAACGGCGAACATTTCATTGCGTCCGATCCGTCGCCAATTCTGCCTCATACGCGTACGGTTGTCTTTCTTGAAGATGGAGAAGTCGCCGTTCTCACACCAAAAAAACACTCTATCTTCAAGCTTGACGCATCAAAAGTTAAGCGTGACTCAATGGAAATCGAATGGAATGCTGAAGAGGCTCAAAAGGGTGGCTACGAGCACTTCATGCTTAAAGAAATCATGGAAGGTCCAGAAGTCATTCGCAATACGCTCCGTGGTCGACTTATCGTCGACAAGGGAGACGTAAAACTCGGCGGGCTCGAAGCGGTAAAAAAAGAACTTGCGGGTATAGAACGACTCATCATTGTTGCCTGCGGTACGGCATATTACGCCGGCGCCGTAGGCGAATACATGATTGAAGAGCATACGGGAATTCCCGTAGAAGTCGACTTGGCAAGTGAATTTCGCTATCGAAAGCCAGTCTTGAATAAAAAGACGGCAGTTCTGGCTATTTCTCAGTCCGGCGAAACCCTCGACACGCTCGAAGCGATGCGAGAAGGTAAGCGACGCGGCGCGCTCACGCTCGGCATCGTGAACACTGTCGGCTCGACCATTTCTCGAGAAACAGACGCTGGAGTTCACAACCATGCAGGGCCAGAAATCAGCGTTGCTTCCACCAAAGCCTTTCTTTCCCAGCTCACAGCACTTTCACTTTTCACGCTCTTTTTGGGACGACAGCGAAAGATGTCCGAAGCGGAAGGTCGCGACATCACAAGCGAGCTGGAAGCGCTCCCTGCAAAAGTACAAAAAATACTCGACAAGCATGAGGAAATACAAAAGATGGCCCAGAAATATGTAAAAAGCCGGGATTTTCTCTATATCGGTCGCCGATATAATTATCCCGTTGCGTTTGAGGGGGCTATTAAGCTGAAGGAGATTTCATACATTCACGCGGAAGGCTGTGGCGCAGGGGAAATGAAGCACGGGCCAATCGCGATGATTGATAACAATTTTCCAACCATGGCGCTCGCGACGAGCGACAGTGTCTATGAAAAGATGGTTTCAAACATTCACGAAATAAAAGCGCGTAAAGGTCCCGTTATAGCGATTGCCACAGAAGGGGACGAAGAAATCGCAAAGCTCGCCGACGACGTCATCTACGTACCAAAGACAATAGAAATGCTCTCCCCGATTCTAAACGTAATACCACTTCAGCTTTTTGCGTACTACTTCGCAAAAGAAAAAGGGTTGAATGTCGACCGTCCGCGCAATCTCGCAAAGTCTGTTACGGTTGAGTAGTGTTCAAACAAAAAAACGCTCCCAACAAGGGAGCGTTTTTTCTAGTTGTCTACATCTTCTCAACCGCTTCCCACGGGCGGTCTGCCACACCGAAGTGACCGTAGGCGGCGGTTGGTTGGTAGATAGGGCGACGGAGGTCCAGGCGATCGATGATGGCGAGTGGTCGGAAATCAAAATGTTTTTTCACCCAATCCGTCAGATGTTTGCTCGAACCGTTTTCCGACACAACTTCCACCATCACCGGTTCTGCGCGACCGATCGCGTAGGCGACGGAAACAAGGGCTTTTTTGGCGTGGCCATTTCCGACTATGTTTTTTGCGACATAGCGACACATGTAAGCGGCTGAGCGATCTACTTTAGTCGCGTCCTTGCCAGAAAATGCGCCACCGCCGTGGGCAATGAGGCCTCCGTAGCTGTCTACCATTATTTTGCGTCCGGTGAGGCCCGCGTCAGCCTCGAAGCCGCCTTGCACAAATCGGCCGGTTGGATTAACCAAAATCTCAATATCTTCGTGCCAGAATTTACCCAGTGTTGGTTTGAAAAGGCGAGTGATGAGGGCGGCCCGAATGTCTTCTTGCTTAGCTTTTTCCGCATGCTGAGTCGAAACAAGTGCCGTTATTACACGATTGTCATCAATGGTCACCTGAGTTTTTCCGTCGGGGCGTAGCCATGGGAGCGTTTTGTCTTTTCGAAGTTTCTCAAGATTTCGAGCCAGTGCGTGTGCGAGTACAACTCCCACAGGAAGCATCTCGGGAGTTTCGTCGGTTGCGTAGCCATACATGATTCCTTGGTCGCCAGCGCCGCCGGTGTCGACGCCCATCGCGATGTCGTTGGATTGCTTTGCAACCCGGACCGAGATTTTCAATTCGTCTTTGTATCCAATTTTTCTATATACATCCTGCGCAATCTTTTTAAAATCAATTTTCGCGTTTGTTTTAATTTCGCCACCAATCATCATGTAGCCGTGACTGCCAAAGCTTTCAATCGCTACGCGACTCAAGGGATCTTTCTTTAGTGCGGCGTCTAAAATCGCGTCAGAAATCTGATCGCACACCTTATCGGGGTGACCGCTCGTAACGCTTTCTGTCGTGTACCTACTAGGAATATGAATCATGTGTCCACTCGTCCGTACGTATCCTTAACGAATAAATCTCCCCACAGGGAGATTCTTTAATAAGGCATCTTCCCGTGAGGGCTGGATGGGGCACCTTACGTTTCCGTAGGTTGCCGGCGGGTCGATAAGCCAGAACTTTCACCGCACTCTTGATACGTATGGGGTGTGTATGCACATACTAACAGATATTGCGCTCGTTGCGCAACCAGTATACTTATCGCTATGAGCGCTATGGAAGGCGGGCCAATGTTGAAAAAATCTCCGACTCTTCGAGTCGGTGCAAGACTAAGAAAAACCCCAGACATTTCAAAAGATACTCACGAGCTTCCGCCAGCATTGCCAAGTTCACCATCTCAAGAAACTGTCCCTGAAGTAACGTTGAAAAGAAAAGCACCCGAGGGAAAAAATCCAAAAAAAGAAAGTGTAAAAATGCCAAAAACAACAAGGCAATCTCCTCCGCCGCTCCCGCAATCAACCATCTCAGTTGCCAGTCCTCAAAACATTGTACCGCCACCTCTTCCTGAATCGAACAAAAGTTCACTACATGATTTACATCGACCGCCTCCGATGAAGATGCTCGATTCCACCGCGACTCGGATGAATGCAGTATCACAAGATGTCCGTCCGGCTATCGCCAGTGTGGACTCAAGACATTGGAGGGAAGATCTGAGTGTGAGTAATTCTAAGGAAGGGATTGCTGGATCGGAACGTAAATCGAGTCGAGAGATGGTTGGGCGTGCAGTCGTGAATCCCGAATCGCGGACAGCGCCTGAGACGCCTAGGGTAGAAAACAGAGGATTCATAGAGCGGGGAGTGCAGAAAACTTTTTCTGGAGTCGGAGAAGGGGCGCTTTTAACGGGAGCGGGCATTGGGGCAGGGGCTATACTCGCTTCACTTGGCTTGAGTTGGGGTGTAAACACTCTTGCGAGTGCGATTGTCGGATCTATCAAGGCAGTAGCTTTGGTAACTACGGGCATATTTTCAGGACTGATGTTTGCAAAAGTCGCCATAGCAAGCCTTTTTGCCGCGGGAGCCTTTAAATTGGCTTCGGAATCGATAATAAACGCAGGTAATGGGATAAAAAAGATGTTAGGCATCGGAGGGAAGTCAGATCACCATAAGTCCCACGGTGGCGGACATGGGCACTAGTGTGCTACAAAGGTAGGTATGAAAAGACTCGTTCTTGCTTCAGCTTCGCCCCGCCGGCGAATCCTTCTTGAAGGTGCGGGATTAAAATTCACGATCGAAGAAAGTGGGTTTACCGAAGACATCACACAAAAGATTCCTCACCATGCGCTCGCACAAAAGCTCGCCCTCGGAAAAGCTGAAACGGTCGCCGTGCGTCATCGGGATTCCGTGATTCTCGCCGCAGACACTCTCATCATATTCAATAAAAAAGTTCTCGCTAAGCCGGAAACGGCTGCGCGTGCCCGCGCAATGCTGAGAGCCATGAGCGGTAAAACAAATTTCGCGATCACGGGTGTTGCACTTATCGATACAAAATCTGGAAAGAAAATTGTGTTTTCAGAAGAGACAAAAGTCCATTTTCGGAAACTGAGTCCAAAGGAAATCGAAAAATATGTTAAGACAGGGGAGCCACTATATGTCGCGGGCGGATACGCGCTTCAAGGTGGCGCAGCATCATTTGCGGACCACATCGAAGGCGACTTTTATAACATTGTCGGACTTCCGCTCGCAAAGACGATCGAAACCTTGAAAAAGCTAGGAATTGAAGCAAAATAGAGCCCTTTTCTTTTCCCTAAAAGCTGATACAATGCTCTGCAATGGCCTCATATGAGGCCTTTTTATATGCCTCATATCAAAAAAGTGGTGACGATTGGCGGAGGAACAGGAACTTTTACGGTTCTCTCCGGCCTTAAGAATTATCCTCTTGATCTGACGGCGATCATTGCAATGACCGACGATGGCGGGTCATCGGGCGTCTTGCGAGACGAATACGGCGTGCTTCCTCCGGGCGACTTGCGACAGGCGCTTGTTGCACTTTCCGACGCAGGCGGGGACATGCGCGACCTCTTCAATCATCGCTACCAAAATGGTGGCTTGAAGGGTCATAATTTTGGCAACCTTTTCATCTCGACACTGGAACAAGTAACCGGAAACCTCGATAAAGCACTTGAGGTAGTGAGCAATATTCTCAATATTCGAGGGCACGTTATTCCAGTCACGCTTTCAAAAGTTAAACTCAAGATCGAACTCAACAACGGAAAAATAATTCACGGTGAAGACGCGATGCGCGGCTACCGCCTACTCTCAAAATTCGGTGTAAAGAAAATGCGTCTCGAGCCCGACGCGGTCGCCAACCCGAAAGCGCTCGAGGCCATAAAAGGGGCTGATCTCATCATTGTCTGCCCAGGTCACTTGTACGGCTCGCTCATCCCGAATTTCTTGGTTAAAGGCATAGGGCAGGCCGTAGCTAAATCGAAGGCAAAAAAGGTTTACGTCGCGAATCTCATGAATCGACATGGAGACACCGATAACTTTACCGTGAAAGACTATGTGGATGCACTTGAAAAAGCGATCGGCAAAAAGGGTACGTTTGATTACGTGGTATACAACACGAAAACGCCGCCAAAAAATCTTATAAAGAAATATGCAGAAGAAGGCGAACCGGTTGTTTGTGGTGATGAGTGCCAGAATGCAGCATTCAAACTTGTTGGCGCGAATTTGCTTTCAAAAAATGTGACTAACATCACCAAGGGCGACACGCTCGCATGGCAGCGAGCGCTCATTCGACACGATTCTGATGCGTTGGCGAAAGTTATTGTAGGTCTCAAGTAGTCTCGACAGGCGCCCTCTCTTTGATAGCATATAGGGATGAATTCCCGAACGTCGAGCACGGTGATTGTTCTACTCCTTTTGGTTATCGCTGTGTTGGGCTGGTTGCTCTCGACGAAATCCGCGGAGGCGCCTTCGACAAATGAGGTTGCAGTGCCTGTAAATTCCAATACTGAGGTTCCTGGAAATGTGCAAACGCCCCCAACAGCAAAGCCTCCGCTCTCCAAGCAGGTTCAAATACTTTCACCAAAAGCAAACGAGAGCGTCGGAAAGAAATTTACCGTGACTGGAAAAGCCCCTGGAAATTGGTTCTTTGAAGGGTCCGCGCCGATACAGGTGCGCGATTCAGAAACTAGCAAAATTTTTCAAGGTGTCGCCAAGGTGAGTGGTGATTGGATGACAACAAAGCTCGTCCCTTTTTCCGCTGACATAATAATTCAGGGATATTCGGGAAACGCCACACTCGTCTTTCTGAGAGATAACCCCTCGGGCATGCCGGAAAACGACGATTCCGTTGAGCTACCAATTAAAATCCAATAAATATGGAGGGCGAAATAGAAAAACTGAGAAGTCCGAGGCAAATACTTGAACGAAAGCTCGAAGACGCCGAGGGCGTTCGTAGACGTCTCCAGATTGGCCTGGAAGGTCTCGCACTAAAGGATACGGGCGACGGTGAGGTGGAAAAAGAAGTTCTTATTGTTCAAGGCTTTATAGACAAAATAGACGCCGCAAAAAGACTTCTCGCAAATACCGCAGCCTCGGATCACGACATTAGTCAAACGACGCAAGATTTAGGCCTTGAAATCGAGGCATTTCGAAAATTTCGTGGCGTAGAAAGCGACAAAAAAGAGACTGGGGGCGGTATAGTGATTGACTGGCAGAAGGCCCGAAGAGAGATGCGAAATAGGGGCAGTTTGGGAATTTAATACGCAGTCCTATGTCAAAGTTGGGCAAACTGCCGACCGAAAAAAGCGAGGCGAGAAAAACGCGTGTAAGAAAAATCGTACGTTCTCTCAAGAAGATATACCCCGTCCCCAAAAGCGAGCTTCGGTACGAAACCCCATTTCAATTTCTTGTGGCGGTAGTTCTTTCGGCTCAATGTACAGATAAGCTCGTGAATCGGGTCACGGACGAATTGTTTCAGAAATATAAAACTCCGAAAGATTTTGCGAGCACTAGTCTCAACGAATTTACGAACGCGATTTCAAGTGTTAGTTTTTTTCGCAATAAGGCGAAGCACATTATGCTTGCTGCCAAAATGGTCTGCGAGGATTCTGGCGGCCACGTCCCTCGAAACGAAGCGGCTCTCGTTCGTTTGCCCGGCGTTGGCTACAAAACGGCACACGTTGTCTTGAACGAATTATTCAATATCTCTGAAGGAATTCCAACTGACACTCATGTAAAACGCTTCGCAAAGAAGTTTGATTTAACTGACCAATCGGACTTAAAAAAGATATCGAAGGAATTAGAGAAACTGATTCCCAAAAAGGACTGGAAGTACGTGAATAACGGACTTGTGCTCTATGGGCGATATGTCTGCCCGGCGCGCCCGCACGACTGTGCGAAGCACCCGCTTACAAAATTATGGCCGCAAGCAGCCACACGGTGGCCCAAGGTGAAATGAAGAATCTCGGGTAGGATAGTAGAGACATGAAAACATTCCTCCGCCGCACTGTGGTGTTTCTTCTTACCGTTGAAGCTCAGCTCGTACTCTCCCGCTACAAACCAAAGATAATCGCTATTACGGGAAATATTGGAAAGACCGCAGCCAAAGACGCGATATTTGCCGTGGTGTCAGCCCCCCATGCTACTCGCAAAAGTCTCAAAAGTTTTAATAGCGACATTGGTGTGCCGCTCACGATACTTGGTCTCGACAACCCCTGGTCGAATCCGTTTCTCTGGTTCGTGACCCTTAGCAAGGGACTACTGGTCCTTTTTCGAGGTGCCTATCCGAAATTGCTCGTGCTTGAAGTTGGCGCAGATAAGCCGGGAGATATTCGCGCCATTGCCTCGTGGCTCAAGCCCAATATCGCAGTATTTACGGGTGTTCCCAAGATTCCTGCACATGTTGGCTTTTTTGATTCTCCCGAAGCTTTAGTAAAAGAAAAGAGTGCGCTCTTTGAATATCTAAAATCAGACGGCATTTTGATTGCGAACGGCGACAATGAGTACACCGCGACATTACCAAAGAATACTCGCCAACGTTTTCTCACCTATGGATTCGATTCAAAAAACACCATCGCCGCAAGTCATGCGGAAATTATATACAAAGATGACAGACCCGTTGGAATGTCGACGCACATAATGGCCGTTAATCCAATTGATTTGAAAATCTATGGTGCCTTGGGGAAGCCGTGTCTGTACGCCGCTCTTGCCGCGTGTGCAGTGGCGAAAGCTCTTGAAATTGATGTGTCGGTCGCCGCGAAAACTCTTGGCGAGTGGGAGCCGACACCTGGCCGAATGCGCATATTAAACGGGATTAATGACTCAGCGATTATTGATGATAGTTATAATTCCTCACCGACTCCTGCGCTTTCTGCGCTTGAGACATTAAAACTCGTCCGAGGCATACGAAAGATAGCGGTTCTTGGAGATATGCGCGAACTCGGTACACTCAGTGTTAAAGGCCATCAAGAAGTTGGCAAATATGCCGCGGGCGTCGCGGATGTGCTGATTACGGTCGGCGCTGAATCAAAGGTACTTGCAGAAGCGGCTCGTGAGGCCGGTATGTCGAAAGAGAGTGTTCGCGAATACGAATATGGTTCAGCCGAAAAAGTCGGCAAAGTTCTTGCTCGCGAGGTGCGCCCAGGAGACATCGTGCTCATTAAGGGCTCGCAAAACAAGATACGGCTGGAGCGTACCGTGTATGAACTTTTGGCAGATACACAAAAGGCGGAAAAACTTCTAGTGCGGTACGACAGTATGTGGCGTAGCAAAGCGTAAATGTCAATATAGAAAGCCGCCGACATTAAGCCGGCGGCAAGTTTACGAACAAGAACAGTCTTGCTCGACGACGCTAGTGTTCCAAAATAAGGAACTGTCTCGCGTCAATTTCTCCGCACAAGATTTTTACGGCCATTTTATCGATCGGTTCATCCGGCGGACGGCTTTCGTGGACTGCGAGAAGCCATATCGAGAGAGCAACGGGCATGTCTTGTCCCGGCGCAATAATCTTAGCTGACCGGACGATATTTCGCTTTAGAAATTGCGAAAGTTGGCTGGTGATGAAATTTTCGTGTAGCTTAGCGATCTCTTTTTCGGTGAAAAGTGCATGGACCACACATGGTTTCAAATTTTCAAGATGGATTGTTACGCCACCAGAAAATGTTGCTTGACCATAGTTCATCGGTCACCTCTTGTATTGTTTCGTGGAGAGTGAAATGCGACTCAGTCGCTTTCTTAATGTACCTCAGTTGCGCGGCAATGTAAATACTTTTCGCATATTTTTTTCATTGCGGTACTATTGAGGTATGCAAAAGGTAGCGGTGTTTGACGTAGACGGGACCATTTTTCGTTCGTCTCTCCTTATCCAGGTGGTGGACCAGCTGATCCGGGACGGGGTTTTTGATGAGACTGTGCAGGGCGTGTATGCGAAAGATCATGAGCGTTGGGTCGACCGAGAAGGAGATTATGACGCGTATATCGATGCTGTCGTAAGAGCGTTCAAGACAAATTTAAAAGGTGTTCAGTACGGGGCACTTGCGGACGCCGCAGAGAAAGTGGTGACGGCCCAATGGAAAAGAACATACCGATACACCAGGGATTTGTTAAAAGAATTAAAAGCGAAAGATTATTTTTTACTCGCGGTCTCGCATTCTCCTAAAACCGTACTGGATAAATTTTGTCCCCGTCTCGGATTCGATAAGGCATACGGGATGGTCTACGAAATTGGACCAACTGATGCATTTACGGGAGGAATTATTGACGAGCATTTGATTTACAACAAGGCAAATATTTTAAAACGAGCTGTGGAAAAAGAGAATCTCACTCTTACGGATTCCGTTTGCGTCGGAGACACAGAAACAGATATTCCTATGCTTGAAATGGTGGCACAACCGATTTGTTTTAATCCCAACATGAAATTATTTCGCCATGCAAAACGCATGAAGTGGAAAGTTGTTGTTGAACGAAAAGATGTTGTGTATGAGATATAGGTCTATGGCCGCACTCATCTCTTTATTAGTCGTGGGGTATACAGGATACTGTGTGTGGCACATCCATTCGCTTGCTCAATTGAGCCGCCCGGCTGTCGCAGAGGCGCATGCTTTTGAGAGGGAAGAACCTTCGATGCCACGTAGAATATTGATTCTTGGTGACAGTACCGCGGTTGGAGTAGGTTCTCCGGCAGCTCTTTCTGTCGCTGGCCGACTCTCGAATGAATTCTCGGCGTCAGTAGAGAATTACGGGAAGAGCGGCGCTGTAACCGCGGATTTAGATGGTCAAATAAATAGCGCGAAAAAAGATCGGTTCGATCTTATCCTTATTCAGATTGGCGCGAACGACGTTATTAATTTTTATTCCCTGAAAAACTCAGCGAAAATGCTCGATGCCGCTCTTATCAAGCTACATAGCCGCGCCGATAGAATCGCAATACTTACCGCGGGAAATATCGGAAATGCCCCCTTATTCCCTTGGCCTGTAAGTTGGGCAATGACCTACCGAACACAAATATTACGGGAATTATTTATGGCAACTGCAGAGAAAAATGATGCCGTATACGTGGATATTTTCTCCCAGCCGGATATCTTTCCATCAAATCCATCGAAGTATTATGCACCGGACATGCTTCATCCAAGCGGGGAGGGGTATGGCTATTGGTTTTCTATTGTGAAAAAATATGTCGAAAAAAAGTGGCCCGAGCTTGCGACAAATAAATAAGTTTCGACGTGTCGTTCTCGACTATTTTGATAAAAATGGTCGGCATAATTTGCTGTGGCGAGAAACTCGCGACCCGTACAAAATACTTGTTTCTGAAATAATGCTTCAGCAGACCCAGGTTGACAGGGTAGTTCCGTACTACGACAAATTTCTTCGTGCGTTTCCGACAGTGCAAAGGTTGGGAAGATCAGAGCTTTCTAAAGTATTAACATTGTGGAGTGGCCTTGGATACAATCGCCGAGCAAAACTTTTGCGAGATTGCGCAAAGGAGATTGTCGAAAAATACGGCGGCACGGTCCCGCGGGACCGTGCCGCACTCGAGTCCCTGCCAGGCATCGGCCCCTATACCGCGGGCGCGGTGCGCGCGTTTGCGTGGAACGAACCCGATGTTTTTATCGAAACCAATATCCGCACTGCATTTTTACATCATTTCAATGTGCCCCATCTTACTCACGGTCGTAAGAAAAGTGGAACAGTGCGAGATGAGGAAATTCTCGAGATTGCGAAGAGGGCCGCGCAGGGGCAGGAGGCGCGGAGATGGCATTGGGCTTTGATGGACTATGGTGCACATTTAAAACGAAGCGGCGTAAAGCTAAATCAAAAAAGTGCGCACTACACGAAGCAATCAAAATTTGAAGGCTCAATAAGGCAAATTCGTGGTGCCATTCTGAGAGCCCTAAAAACACCAGCATCTAAGCCACAAATAATTTCTAGGTGTCACCTAGAGAGCCAGGTGACACCTAGAGGGCAGGAGTTTGATAAGGCGCTGGTGTCTCTGGAGCGTGATGGGCTTATTTCAAAACAAAAGGGAAAATGGCGAATCTCCGAAGCCTAAACTCCGGAGACTCTAGTGATTGAGGCGGTGAAGAAGTTAGGTGCGCAGAGCCGCCCGAATTTCTTCGAACATTTCTGTCACCTCACAAGACCCGTGGTTCGAGAACCACTGTATTACACCTTCTCCGCACCCTACAACTGCAGCGGGAACTGTCGCGGTGTCGATCTTTGAAACCTTCAAGATGTTTTCGACGACGACTGCCTTTTCTTCTGGGGGCAATTGCGTGATGTCGATCTCATCGAAAGGGACATTCGCGTCCTGAAGCATGCTTTTGAGCGTTTTGCACGGTTCGCACATGGTGCGACCGTAAATGACGACTCTCGACATAGTCAGCCTCCATCTACTTGCGGAACCAAAAGCAATTCTTTCTAAAGAACAGCCAGCTAGGATTCTATGCTGAACCCAAGTCTCGTCAAGTGATCCGTGATCTTACACCGAGACTATAACAGGAATCACAATTGGTCTCTTTTGCGTGCGCTGAAGGAGGAAACGGGCGACGGCATCGGCAAGGTCGTCGCGGGCGTGGTCGATGTCGGCGGCGCGGGGGTTCTTGAGCGACTGCTCCACGCTTTTGCGAATGATGAGTCGAGTTTGATCCATCAGGTCTTTGTTGTCGCGGAGGTATACGAATCCGCGAGAAATGATGTCGGGAGATTTGTGCAATCTGCCGGTGCGGCGGTCGACAGTTGCGACGACGACACAGAAACCTTCTTGGCCCAGTGCCTTACGGTCGCGCATCAATACATCAGAAAGTTCGGTAACAGTTTGCCCTTCGACGACGCGTAATTCTGAGGGGGCTTTTACGGGGAGCTTAGAAATCTTCTCACCGTTTTTAATTTCAACGATAGAGCTGTTGTCCGCAATCGCGATATGGTCCGGAGCAACGCCCATTTCTACGGCAAGATCAGCGTGAACACGCAGCATATAGTGATAGCCGTGGACCGGTATGAAGAACTTTGGTTTTACTTGTTTGTGAATCCATGCCGCTTCTTCGCGGTTTCCGTGACCCGAAGCGTGCACGTCGCTCGCATGATAGGTGATGATGTGAGCGCCTTGTCGAGAAAGATTATCTTTAAGCTTCTGAACGGCTCGCTCATTGCCCGGAATTACGGAGGACGAGAGAACGATAGTGTCTTTCGGGGTAAGGCGAATGTACTTATGTGACTTGTTGCCGATGCGTGCGAGTGAGGCGAATTCGTCGCCCTGCGCGCCCGTGGCTAAAATAATAATTTTTTCCGGGGGGAATCGGTCAATGTCTTCAACTGGAATAACGGTGTCATCTTTATATTTGATGAGTCCGAGTTCGCGTGCGATTTCAATGTTTGTGCGCATACTTCGTCCATCGATGACGATTTTTTTACCGTGTTGCTCTGCGAATTCCACGATTCGAATTAATCGTTCAAGGTGAGACGCAAACATGGCTATAATAAGTCGACCATGCGTCTCACGCACAATCTTTTCAAGTGTCGTATAAACGATTGATTCCGGAATGGACCATCCTGGTTGCCAGACGTTTGTCGAGTCCATGAGAAGCGCAAGCACTTTACGGTTTTTAAATACAGCAAACGACTTGTGTTCCTCTTCGCTCGGCTCGCCGTTCAAGTGATTGAGCTTGATGTCGCCCGTAAAAACAACATCCCCCCATGCAGTTTCAATGATGATTCCCATGGAGTCGGGCACGGTGTGGGTGACGCCAAAAAAGCGAATGGTGTGGCTGCCAAGTTTTAGAACCTCGTCTTTTTCAACTTCTCGAATAGTTACGGGTGCCGTTTGAGCGAATTCTTCTTGGCGCTTCTTGATCATCATGCCCGTCAGGCGGCGCGTGTAGATCGTAGGATTACCAATTCGGTCGATGATGTAAGGAATTCCACCGATGTGATCGAGGTGGCCGTGGGAGATGAGAAGACCGCGAATTTTGTCACGACGCTCTTCGAGGTACCCGGTGTTTGGCAAGATGTAATCGATACCAGGAGTCTCTTCTTCGCGGAATTGAAAACCGGCGTCAAGCACAAAAATGTCGTTGCCTACTTCGATGGCGGTCATGTTGCGGCCGATTTCTTCAACGCCACCAAGGGGAATGATGCGTACGACATCGTTTTCGGGTGGCGGAATTCGAACACTTACGGCGCGCGGATCGCGATCGGTCGCAGTGTGGTGTTCAACGTGTTGCTTGCCTCGTCGAGGCGGGCGAGAGCCGAATCGAGCGCCTCCTGGTCGAGATCGGCGTGGGCCTGCAGGGCGTGCCTGTGGGCCTGCCTGGCGGCGTGGCGCCTGAGGACCGCCTTGTCCTTGTTGGCGGGGGGGAAAGTTTCTTTGGCCAGGATTCGAAGTTTGACCTGACGGCTGTGTATTATCACTAGGCATATTTTAAAATTAATTAATTACTTTTTTACTGAGTTCATAAACAGAGTCCAAATTCGTTCAGTGTCGGTATACCACTCATTCACTGCCTGGAAACGTTCGGCGGGAGTCGTGAGCGCTCCTATATCTATGCCGCGCACACCGCTCGGCACAATATATATGAAATCCGGAGAATACAAGAAAATGGCTGGTCGGTCCTTTTCTACGATTGCCGAGAACTGAGAGTATAGATCATCTCGGTCTTTTTTGTTAGTGGTTGCTCGAGCCTGGGTTAAAAGCAAGTCTGCCTTCGCGTTTGTATACATGGCGAGGTTGAGACCGGGATCATTTCGCTGAGTCGAGTGCCAGAATGCGAACACATCTGCAGATCTGCCGACGACTTCACCAAAAAGAATCGCGTCGTAGTTTCTTGGGCGCAACACGGAGTTGTTGAAATCGGAAAGCGGATAGACTTGTACGTCTACCCGTACACCAATGGCTCGCCATGCCGTTGCGACAATGTTTGCGGTCGCGGAAAGCTCTGGCTCATCCGCCGTTGCGATTTTTAGTGCGAGCGGGACTTTCTTTTTCATCCACACGTTTGTCGAACTACTTATTGTCCAACCACCACGTTTTAATATTTGGGTTGCGTCGGAAATGCGAGATTCAGGGGTACTGGTACTAGTGGGAACGAGGGGGAAGGTATGTGAGAAAGGCGATGGCATTGCAGGAGAAACGGTTCCCAGCGTGCCCGCGGGAAGCGGGGTCGTGGAAACGGTTCCGAAACCATTAAGGACGGAGTTTACTATTTGCTCGCGATCAATGGCGGCTGTAAGCGCTGCGCGGACGGAGTCGTCAACGAGCGCAGGGTTATGATTTTCGTTGAAAAATACACCAAAAACTCTTGGAAGTGGCGCGCGGATAATGGAAACGTTGGTTCGCTTAATTGCTTTTACGTCCAGAGGGGTGAGACCCGCAACTGAATCAATTTGGCCGCCGTTAAAAGCCTTTACGAGCGCTCCTTCGTTGGGAAAGAACACAAACGACATCCGCGAGAGATAGGGTCCTTTGAGGACAAATTGATCAAACGGACGAAGATCGTATCTTGTCGCGGAGCCCGTTGAATCGGTGGTTACATTATCGATCTTGTATGGGCCTGAACCAATTGGACGAGTGTTAAGTGGTGAGAAAGGAAATTCCTCCGGCGTGATTTTCTGCCAACGCGCTTTGGGAAGAATGCCAAGCGTAGTGTTTTCTATAAACGGAGCATATGCGTGCGGCAGGGTGAAAATAATCGTGTATGGGTCCGGCGAGGAAACAGTCACGCCTTCCCAGTCCGCTCGTCGAGTACTTTTTATTTCTTGGTTTTGTGCGGCGGCAACCGTGAACAGGACATCTTCGGAGCTAACCGGCGTTCCGTCGTGAAAGGTTGCATTTTTTCGAAGGGAAAAAGCGTATACCGTTCCATCGTTAGATACTGAAAAATGGTCCGCAAGGTCGGGGGCATATGATCCGTCGGGTTCGGCCCGTGTGAGCCCGGAATACACGAGAGCGGTTAAGTCTTGGTCTGCTTGTGAAAGAGCGAGCAACGGATTGATAAATCGAGCAGGACCCGTTTCTCCTTCGGTGAATGTTCCGCCACGCGTCGGAATTACAACTGAGATAGCATCATTCAATGCCGCCAAAAAATATACGGTGCTGAGGCCCAAAATGATGGTACAGACATACAACGTCAGGCGTTCGCTCGGAGAAAATTGAGTGAGTAGTTGCTCGAGATGCGAAATACTCCACATGCTCCGTCGTCGAACAAGTGCTTTGCGCACTGGAGAAACCGCGATAGTTTCGACTATCTCAGGTTCTGGAATATCGTTGAAATCCGAATGCTGATCCATCATGATGGGACCCGACGCGATGCTTATGCTAAAGCGCAAATCAGGTCTACTAAAACTCTATCTGGCTAACAAGTTGATGAGTGCCGACAGGGCAAACAATACTGCAAGAACAATCGTCGCATAAAAGAGGGTTTTCTCCAAGCCGCGGCGTGTGTGAAAACCAGAGCTGAAATTATCAGCCCCGAATGCGCCTCCCAAACTCGCCCCGGTTCTTTGCAAAAGTATTGCGAGAACGAGGAGAATCGAGAGGACGATCTGCACATAGGGCAGAGTCGCCATGAGTTCCATGCCGGTCATAGTAGCAGGGGTAGAGATGTCGGTCAACTCTTGTGATTTAAGGTGCCATCAAGGCGCGGCCTTGAGCGACAGTAACTGTTCTGATGCCGGTAGATTTTATGTAGTCGAGAATTTGTTGGAATTCGCTCGTCGGAATGTTGAATTGATCGGGCGTCGAACCTATTTGGTGGAAGCAAAGGATATACCACTGTTTGTTCGCTTTTGCCCTATCTATCCATGACTTGATAGAAGCAAGCGAAGTTGTGTTTTCGATGCACTGTGAGAAGAGGTTGTATTTGTCGCTTGTCCCCGTGTTGAGTTGACTGTCGTCCACCCCTCGGCCAGCGGCGTATCCTGCAGCTGCTGTCAGATTTTTAACCTTGGCGTTCACGGAACCATACGGGTAGGCGATTGTCGTCACGGCCTTACCAGTCAAGTTTTGCAAATAGGTACGAGAGCCAATGATCTCGTTATTAATCTGCGCGTTAGTGAGCGTGACAAGGTCTGGATGAGAAATTGTATGATCTGCAATCTCGTACCCGAGGTTTGCGATAGTAGTCGCCATCCCCGGAGTCATATACCCTGGGAAATTTGAGTTGTTCCGTATAACGTCAGAAATAAGGTAAAACGTCGCTGGAAGGCCAGATTTCTGCAGCACAGGTAATGCATTTGTGTACTGAGAAGCCCATGCATCGTCGAACGACAAAGTCACCATGCCTTGTGTGAATACCCCGGGGGTCGGCACTATCACGGTAACAGGAACCGAAGCAGTGCTTGAGCCACCTGCGCCGGCGCACGAAATCGTGTAGGCCGAAGTTATTATTGGAGAAACAGAAAGCGATCCCGAGATTGCTTGAGCGCCGGACCAAGCTCCCGAAGCGGTGCAAGAAGTAGAGTTTTGGGAGCTCCAAGAAATCACCGTGGACTGACCTTGAGAAATGCTTGTGAGGCTTGCAGAAATCGTAACCGTCGGCTTTGGAGGTGGCGGCAAGATGTTTACGGTTACGGTCGCTTGCGATGATACACTGCCGCCTGCGCCAGCACAGGTCAGAACATAGGTTGTGGTAATGGTGGGCGAAACTGTTTGTGAGCCCGCAAGTGCCAATGCGCCTATCCAGCCATTTGAGCCGGTGCACGAGGTCGCGTTCTGCGAACTCCAGACAAGTGACGAGGACTGGCCTTGAATAATTGAGGTCGGGGTGGCGGTAAATGTGACCGCCGGTTTAAGGGGCGGCGGAGTTACTGGAAGAACATTTACGATGACTTGATTTGAAACACTCCCACCGGTTCCGGTGCAGCTGAGTACAAATGTTGTAGTCGCAACTGGAGAAATTGTCTGCGTTCCCGAAAGAGCCACAACACCAGTCCAGCCATTCGATGCGGTGCACGAGGTCGCGTTTGTGGAGGTCCAAGAAAGAGTTGAATTCGAACCGGTGACAATGGATGTCGGACTTGCCGAAAAGGAAAGAGTTGGTTGGGCAGGCGGCGGCACGTCTGCTGTGAAAGAAACGTCATCAATCGTGAGTGTCCCTTTTAAGTAGATTAGTTGAAATACGTTGGCTTTTGTCATGCCTGCTGGGATAACGATTGGAGCGGAGATTTGATTCCATGCTCCTGCAGAGGACGGAACGTCCGCCAGCCAATAATATGAGACGGCACCACCTGCGTTCGTGTACGCGACGTCTATTTCTGTCGCAACATTTGAGTTGTACCAGACACTATAGGTGTAGGAGGCGCCCGGAGTCACTGACGAGTCTGCGGGGAACCAATTTGCGTCCCCCGTAGAATCAGCAGCGAACGTAATAGTCGCGCCTTTTGAGCCTGTATGAGCCGTAGCACTATAAGAGAAAGAGGGATTGGGCGTGCCCCAATAGGACTGACTCCAGCTTGCAGGAAGTGATCCCGCAGCAGCTTCAAAAGAAGGATTCTGAATCAGATTTGTCACCGCCTGAGCGTGCGAAACGTTCGGCGAAAATCCGATGCTCAATATCAAACCTGCTGTTAAAAACAAACCGCGCCCAGTGTGAAAATATCCCATACGAGAAAGTGGAATTATGACCCCCAATAATTCAAACAGCACCCATAGTACTCCTAACTTTTATTTTGTCACCCTGTTTCTGTGGATTTGTTTGATCGATCGCGATTTCTTTGACATCTTACGCGAAAGTCATGTATAATCGCTTTCTCAAATAGGTCGCGCGCATTAGCAACAGTTTAGTAAATTTTATATTATGTCAAAAAAAAGTAGTAAGAAAGTTTCGGTCATGCCACTTGGCGACCGAGTGTTAGTAAAGCCTGAGGTGACAGAAAACGAAAAAAGCGTTTCCGGAATTATTATTCCCGACAGTGCTAGACAGGAAAAGCCGGAGCAAGGCGAAGTGATTGCAGTTGGTGAAGGCCGACGCAACGAACGAGGAGAGCTTATCCCTATGCGAGTGAAAGTGGGGCAGACCATCATGTTCGAGAAATACTCTTTCACGACAATCAAAATAAATGATGAGGAGTGCCTCGTTGGTCCCGAAGCAAGCATTTTAGCAATCATTCAATAAAGCAGCTGTCATATGGCAAAACAAGTAATTTTCGACGCAGAAGTACGCAGCGCTCTTAAAAGAGGTGTAGATACGGTCGCAAATGCCGTGAAAGTAACGATCGGTCCTCGTGGTCGCAATGTCGCACTCGATCGTTCATGGGGCTCTCCCGTCATAACGAACGATGGTGTATCAATTGCAAAAGAAATCACTCTCAAAGACAAATTTGAAAATATGGGCGCGGCAATCGTGAAAGAAGTCGCTACGAAGACGAATGATAAAGCGGGCGACGGCACCACGACCGCAGTTGTACTTATGCAGGCTATCGTGCACGAAGGTTTGAAGCGCACCGCGCTCGGCGCAAATGCCATGATGGTTCGTCGTGGCATCGAAGCTGGCGCAAAAGCGGCAGTTGAAGAACTGAAAAAAATGGCAAAACCGATTTCGGGAAAAGACGACATCCGTCAAGTTGCGACTATTTCTGCAGAGAGTGAAGAGCTTGGAAAAACGATTGCGGACACCGTTGAAAAAGTAGGGAAAGACGGCGTTGTCACTGTTGAGGAATCACAATCGCTTGGTATTGAAGCCGAATACGTCGAAGGCATGGAATTCGACAAAGGATATGTTTCCGCATACATGATTACCAATGCTGACCGCATGGAGGCTGAGGCGCGAGACGCATCAGTCCTGGTTACCGACAAAAAGATTTCTGCGATCAAGGATATTCTTCCAGTCTTAGAAAAAGTTGCGCAAAGTGGCAAACGAGATCTTGTCATTATTGCGGACGATGTTGACGGAGAAGCACTCACTACATTTGTCGTTAATAAACTGAAAGGAGTTTTCAACGTGCTCGCGATCAAAGCTCCTGGTTATGGCGATCGAAAGAAAGAGATGCTTCAAGATATTGCAATTACCCTCGGTGCACAATTGATTTCTGACGACCTCGGAATGTCGATGGAAAAAATAGACTTGAACATGCTCGGAAAAGCAACGCGAATCGTTGCGACGAAAGATTCGACCGTGATTGTTGGCGGCAAAGGAAAAAAAGCGACCATCGAAGAACGCGTTGCTTCTTTGCGAAAGCAACTTGATCAGACGGATTCTAAATTCGACAAAGAGAAAATCGCCGAGCGAATTGCGAAACTCACGGGCGGTGTCGCCGTCATTCGAGTTGGCGCGGCCACCGAAACAGAAATGAAATACTTGAAAGACAAAATCGAAGACGCGGTAAACGCAACCAAGGCTGCGATTGCAGAAGGCATCGTCCCTGGCGGAGGCGCGGCACTCGCAAAAGTGGGTGAAAAACTCGCAAAAAAGCTTGATCCGAAAGCGCACGATGAATACACGGTGGGCTATCGGATTCTGCTCACTGCACTTTCTGCTCCTCTTCTTCAGATTGTAAAAAATGCAGGGCGCGAAGACGGCGCGGTCATTTTGCGGGACGTGGTGGCGAAAGGTCCGGCCTGGGGTTTTGACGCATCAAGTGAATCAAATGAATACGAGCTGGTTGATATGTACGAAGCGGGGATTATTGACCCGGTGAAAGTCACTCGTAGCGGCGTAGAAAATGCAGCTTCAGCGGCGGCTGTGCTTCTCACCACGGAAGCAGCAGTTGCTGATCTTCCTGAACCGAAGGCTGCTCCAGCTGGGGGCCAAGGCGGAATGGGAGGCATGGACATGGACTGATAATTCGAAAATGGTGAATGCAATACGGCCACCCGAAGGGCGGCCGTATTTTTGTGGATGCCAACTCAATAAAAACAGGAAACGCAAGAAGGACAAAAAAAGAAATAACTGTACACATCTTGGTCGACCGTCCGAAATGTGTACAGAGTAAATAATGCAAACAATGTGGTACAAGGTTTTTTTAAACCCCATTGTCAAGGCGACGCCTTGACATGGCTAGACCCGAACCCGTTTAACGAGAATTCATTGCAATATGTTTTTCAATACCTGAAATTCGCGACATCAACATGTCTATATTCTTTTGCATAGCCAAACACAGTTCGCATTTGTTCCGTCAGTGCCGCGATTGCTTTTGTGTTCTCTGTAATTTGAGATTGTAAATCGAGACGCAGTTGTCGCAAATCTTCTTTTGTGGCAAGAGTGGACATGGTCCCGCGCATCGAAGGCATGTTCTCTTGCATGTCAGTCACAATTTCCAGTATTTGTTTAGTTCCTTTGTCCATGAAGAAATTATAGATTCAATTGTATTTCTTGCACCCTTTCAGCCAGGCTGTTTTCATGTTATAATACTAGACCTGTCAGGGTCGACAGTGAACATTGTAAGGAAAGGTTATTTCCATGACCTGGTTGGACAAACTTGGACTTGTAATACTTTTTCCCATAGCAGTCTCGTACCTTGCGGCCGCGCTACATCGTGGTGGTGTCGCCTGGCGACATAAATGGTAAAAAAGAAAATAAGTTCCTCCCTCAAGCGTCCAGATGCATTGGGCTGCATCTGGACGTTCTTTATTGTTAGAAAGGGCAGCTGTTGATTATTTCTGATAATTTGGTATAATACTGGCAGACTAGAGCTCTTAACCACGCGTTGAAAGGACGCTCGGAAAATGACGAAGCTCACGCTTCTCGGAGTATCGCTTTTTGTGACTATTGTGCTTTGTGCACAAGGGGCACAGGACTGCATTTTCAGTGACGGAGGAGAGAAATGGTATTGTCCCGCGGGATTTTCATCAATGGAGGGTCACCCTCCCCGCGACAACATCGTCAAATCTTTTCTTCCCACGGAAGATGCGTCTCCGCGACAAGATCGCGAGGACATCGAAGCGAAAAGAAGCTAATGCAAAAGAGGCGCACGTTGAATAAACGCTGCGCCTCTCGAGTTTTTTGGAACGTAAGAATCTCGCTTTGGTTATTCCCATATAAATAATTCAGCCCGAAAACCGGTGCTAGAATTGATTCTTGTAGTTTCATATGCGGATGTCACAAGGCACTTTTCGAAATCTTTCTAAAATCATTTTTGTCTTGAGTTTTGCTATTTTTTTTCTAGGCGCTCCTACGTCGTTTGTTTTTGCCGGGAGCGGAAATGCAGCGTGTGTAGGCGGGGATTATTCATGTGAATATCCTGCAAAGAAACAGCCTAACATCAACTCCTCTGCAACTGTTCAGTGTATGCAAAAGAAGCCCTGTCAGGACACTGCGGCAGGGGCAATCACTAATGGATTTTGCAAATCTGATGGCGTTTGTTCTGCCGAAACAACTGCTCTGAAAGATGACAAGCAACAAAAAATCCAGCAGGTCTCTAAGGACGCTCTCGATGGGGCGACGCCAAAAACTCAAGGTCGTCTTGGTGATTCTCCAAGCACTGATGCTGAGCCAGGCTCACCTCTAAACAACGGCACAACACAATCGACTGTTGATCTAAAAGGTGACTACAATCCTCCACCGGAAAGCACGGCCAATAATTTCCCAAAGGCCGGCAGTTCGCCGGATGTTACCGCTGATCCAGGCCCTAATACTCCCTTGAAGCCGGGCACGGGCGAAACAACGATCGAAAAAGCGGTGGATGGAAACCCGTCAAAAGGATTTTCGAGATGGGCAAATTTGGTCGGTGATATTTTTTCCATGCCGATTTTCGGCGGCGGCGGGAGTGGTTTTGGTGGTGGCTCGATGGACGGTGGTTTTTTTGGTGACAGTAGCGGTGGCTTAGGTGGCGGTTCATTTTATTCCGGCACAACTGGATTTACTAGTGGAGGCGGCGTTCCCGTAGGTCAGTCAGGTCAACTCCCCGGGTATGGGAAAGCGGGAGCAGATTCATTTGTCACTGGTCCTTGCCTAAACGGAAGTTGTATAGCAAAAAATGGAATACCAGCAGGTGTTGCACAAAATCCCGTGGTACCACAACAATCGAGCATCGCTTCGCTTATGGAGCAGGGGAAACAGGCGATAGCAAATGGTTTTCCAAGCTTCCCGCAGAACGCATTCGAGAGTTTTAAAATTCCAGAAATTGCTCAACTCTCAAATCAGGGAAACTCATCAGCGTTTTTGACTGACGTCCCAGGCACGAGCCTATCTTTTCCACAATCCGACGTTTTTGGAAATACCGTTCTTGCAGAAAACGGCCTAGTCCAGTCCGACGCGAGCCTTATTCCTCGAACAGGAGATGGGGGAGATATCTCTCAAAAAGCAGCAGACTACAACGCAGGTATCGATAAGATAAATCAAGATGTCGCGGCGACTCGAAAGGAGTTTCTCGCGTCTCATCCAGGATGTAACGCATCCGACGCGTGTGTTCAGGAGTTGTACAGGAAAATTTCAGAAGTCCAGAATAAGGGTTTCTCAGATCCGAATCTTGGTGATCCTCTAAGTACCGTCGTAGATGAGGCGAACAAGCAGAATATTCACGACAGCGCAGCACAAGCGGGCAGATCTTCGAGCGAATATTTACTCAGCAAATATGGGGTTACCCCGGCCCAGGTGCAGCAAGGAGTAACTGAAACAGGAAGCATTGGCCCGCGGTCTGAAAACACCAATCCGGTTCCCGGGATTACCGTAAGTACCGAAAATCCCACGGGCCAATCTGCGCCAGGAGCCGTTTCTGCAGACCAATTTAACGTCACTGCAGAAAATCAGCCAACCATTTTTGAGGCGGCACAAAAAACAGCCGGGGATGGGTTCCAAAGTCTAAAAGAAAACGCATCAAACGCTTTTGAAAATGTGAAGTCCGGTGTTCGGTATGCCTATAATGAGTACACTCCGTTTGGTTCTCCCACCGCGAACGGAAATCAAATCGCGAACGATGCAAATATTTCTCCGAGTATTCTTGACGCTAATGTGGGCAACTCCCCGCTTGCTCCAGGGAGTCTTTTTACTGAATCAGACCTTCAGGCTGCACGTGGTGCGGATCAGATACTGGGGCGGACTTCCCAAGGAGGAAGCACTTTAAGTGAGTCTCCACAGAATCCAAATTTTTCCGCAGAACCGAAACTTACGGACGTCGCTGGCATCCAGGTAGATAAAGCTCTTACAGGAAAAGAGATAACGGGGAGCTCTTTTGCCGAAGCGTCCGGAATTATCTGCAAAGACCGCGGATGTGATGCTGGGTTTACCGCCAAGGCACTGGGAGGCAGTGCCGCGCAGGAGTCTAATTGGAATCCCAATAACTCCACGGGGTCATTTGAGGGAATAGGACAGCTTAATGACTCGGAGACAGGACGAGCGACTCGTTCTCTAGAAAAGTTGGCCGCTGCGCCGAATTATTTAACAGAACAAGATCGTAATACAGTTCTTGGTGTTGTTGATGATATAAAAGCCTCAGAAGCCGCAGGAAAAAATCCAAATAACGATCCTCGACTTGGGGCGTGGCTTATGACGGCTCGGCAGGCTGATTTATCGGGACTCGGTAAAAATGTGAGTGGAATTGACGCGGCGAATGAGTTTGCCGCAGGAGATGCTAAAACAGGAGCCGCCGTGATTCAATTGGGACAACTTGCACCAAGCGCACTGACTGGACCAGATGGATTTGATCCGGATAGGGCACTTACATCAAACGAACGATGGGCACTGCGAGTGAATTCTTTACCGAGCATATCTAACGGGGATACGGTAGGTGACGCAATAAGTAAAATCGAAAATAGTCCGATTTACTCAAAGCATTTTGATCAGGGTATTGCGTGGACGACGGCATATGCCCCTGATACTTCAGCCGTTCCGGAAAACATTGCTTCAAGCATAGATCGTTCGGGCTCCTCTTTAAATGGCTCTCGCGCTGCGAGTATTCCGTCTGACATTGCAAATACACCATGGAATTCAGAGGCACCGATTGTGGCATACGATCCTTCACTTAGCCCAAACGAAGTGCAGGCAAATGGTGCTGAAGAGTTTGTTTCAAAACGCATGTCAGCACCAGAGATGGCCGCTTCGGGGGCTAAGAATCAGGAGTTTGCAAACATCTCTTCTGGCGACTTTGCGGTGCGCGGAGTTACTGCAACGTCACCAGTTACCACTGATACACAAACACGGCAGGAGTTTATATTAAATGGGGAAAAAGCCCCCTCCGTTCAAGAGACTGATTCTAGAAACGAAGTTGCAAATCTTGCGGCAGGAGAGACGCAAGGCAATAATCAAAATCCCGCGGCCGCCACGGGAGTGCCGTTTGCGCAAAAAAATGTTGCTTTAATGCCTCACACATACAGATATGATTCGAATACGGGAGAAATTATAGAGACCACCAATCCGCTCACGCTTTCAGAGGGCAAGCCAGTTAATTTTTCCAATGCTGAGCCGCCCACAGTGAATACTGTAAAACCCGGCTATTATGTTAAGGGTCCCCTCTGGCAATTCTCAGGACAAGATCAGATATTCGTCGGATCAACTCCAGAAATAGACTCTCCCGCAGGTCCGTCAGGAAGCCCTAGTGGTCCGGCGGCTTTCGGTAATTTGCCCGCAGTGCCTGTCGGGCAAGTAGAAATGTCTTCACTGGAACCGATTAATAGCCCACTTGGCAACAGCAATGCGATTGCAGAGTACCCGTCGCCATACCAGCTTAATAAGCCCGCCATACTTCAGGGCGGGAATGTCAACGTAGCGCAAAATGGCGGCACAGGGCAATCTTTGACTGATTTCGGCGGTGCGCCCGATTGGTCGCGAAGATCGTTTGGGCCAAACCTTTCGGCCTCAGCTGAATCGCCAAAAGGTCCGGATGGTTTGCAGAATTTTAATGTTGCCCAAGAAGCTCCAATGCTTGCATATAATCGAGCGCGTGGGGCGATTCTAGAGGGGGACGCCACCCAAAACGGGGGAACATCGAATGGTGCTTACCGATTGGATTATGTTGCTTCAGAAAGCCAGTTTGCTAAATCGGCTTTTGGACCCAGCCTCGCTGTGGCCTTCCAGCCTGCTTCACAGCCTCTACCGAGTGACGTCTTGAGAGGCGATCGGATCGGACCAGATGCAAATGGTTTTGTTTCTGCTCAGAAAAGTGTTGGACCGGCGGGCCTGCCCGTTAACGGGCAATTTGGCTCACAGCTTCCAAGCCAGCAAGTCGCCGGAACTCCACGAGTGGCAGCCGGTAATTTTAACGGGACATATTTGATTGCGGCAGATCGATCATTAAGTGACCCTTCTACACTCGAGAGACGACTCTCTTTTGTTGACGCAAATAAATTTTCTGCTCCCGATAGTGCGCCGAATTCTGTCGTAGCAAATCGGGATGCTGCACCACTCTGGAAACTTGGCTCATTTACTTCGCCGATTGGTGGGATGGCTGTCGATGTCCCACGTACGCCTGGTCTCACAGGCTCGCAGAGCGGAGAAGCCGTGCGAATTGGCTCCGCTCAAAACGGAGGCTCGGTGAATGGGTACATTGCGCAGGCGGTGAATCAGCAGGGATTCACATCTGAGACCCATCCCGCATTGCCAGTCTTTAATCCCGCCGCAGGCGTCGCTGTTGCGAATGCACGGCCTGAGGGAACATCTCAAGATTCATTCCAGCCCGCAAATAGTCCAGAAACAAAGGTGGCACAGCTCCCAGAAATTACTGTGGTGCAAGCTCAGTCTACGCAAACACAACATGCGCCAGCGGTATTTGCGAATCCACAGAATCCTGGGGCAAATGTTGTTGGCTTGGACAGAAACATACGACCAGCAGCTATTCCTGCGATTCTCGACGCGTCGAAAAATCCTGCACCAGTTCACGTTGCGGCAAATATTCCTCCGCGAACTCCTCCTAGCACCGTACAAGCGAGCATGTTTGGCAATATGAATTTTGGTTCGCTCTTGAGTGGATTAACCGGAGCGCTTTCAAGCCTTTTTGGCTCCGGAAGCAAGAGTGCTTCGCCGTCGCAACCCGCCGCCCCGAAAGGGAAGCCGATTATTTCAGTCGTCGTAAATCCGTCGGTTGTTGAAAAAGGGAAAGGAACGACGCTCGCATGGGGAGGGGTAAATTGGAGTGATGAAGCTTCTACCAGGTGCGGCATCTTTGGACCAAACGGAAAAATATTTGAAGGAGGCATAAATGGGAAGACGACCACTTCGCCACTGACCCACACGAGTGAATTTGCCATTGCGTGTGTGGGCTTGAAGGCGCACGACAGCGCACTGCAAAGAATTGTTGTGCAAGTTTCGGGGGATTCAGGTGTTCCAACAAAAGCGGTAATCTCAGGGCAATTCTCCGGAGCGCAAGACAGCACAGGAATTAGCGCTGCAACGAACGGAACTGCGCAGAATACTTCTCCTCAGCAGACAGGATCCGTTTCTACGGGAGGCGTTACTCCTATTCCGCAAAGCCCAAACGAATCATGCAATCCTAATTCACCAAATTTCGTTGCATGTTTGGAGGCGCAGATGTCGCCGTCAGACAAGTTGTATTAATACTTGCGCATCATACCTGCGTGATATAGTAGATTTGTTATTCTAAAAAAATTCATATGATTTTTTTACTTATTGTGGGAGCCGTAATTGCCTGGGCAATATACGCGTACAATCGCTTCGTCACGCTCGCGACACAAATTAAAGAAGCGTGGTCAGATATAGATGTGCAGCTTAAGCGCCGTTATGACCTCATTCCAAATCTTGTTGAAACCGTAAAGGGGTACGCGGAGCACGAGGCGGGGACACTGGAGAAGGTGACCGAAATGCGGACGCGCGCAATGAATGCGACCGTGCCAGCGGAGAAAGCAGAGGCAGAGAACCTGCTTTCAGGTGCACTCAAGTCGCTCTTTGCGGTTTCCGAGAATTACCCGAATTTGAAGGCGAATGAAAACTTCTTGGAATTGCAACGTGAGCTTTCCGACACGGAAAACAAGCTTCAGGCCGCGCGTCGCTTCTACAATTCAGTCGTTAAAGAACTGAATGCGGCCGTACAAATGTTCCCAGGAAATTTGATCGCAGGCTGGGGTGGATTCAAAATGGAAACGTTCTTTACGCTTGCCGAAAATGAATCTGCTGCAAAAGAACCAGTGCAAGTGAAATTCTAAATATGGTTGAGAGTGGGGAAAGACCAAATAAGAAACCCCACGGAATTGCTGAGCTGGCACGTGCTGCGGTTGCAGCTACAATGCTTAGCGCGGCTGGTCCCGTGGAGATTGTTCACGCAAAAGGAGATGCCGCATTTGAACAAAGTGATAAGATGTTGCAAAACGGTAAAGGTTTAGAGCTGCGCATGTCCGAATCAGCTCAAAAGGAAAGCCAAAAACTCACCGCTTTTATTCACGATTTTTTTGAAGAGAAATCTCCGCAGAGAGATGTTTTTTCTCTAATCGCAAACAGTTTGCCCGACGCTGATTTGAAGGTCTTTCTAGCTGCGGTCGTCAAAGTGGCTCACAGACGCATATTTGCGGGCGGGTCTGGTGTCGGGTTCATTACCTCAACAGTGGAGTTTCAGAGTGCCGTTTATAGTGAGATGAGTAGAAATGCCGATCACGAGCTGTCGATATCGCAAATCGCTTCTATGACGGGACCGCTATCACGTGGAGCGGATCACTGGATTCATAATCAGGAACATCAACCGAAATGACGGGGCGTCCAGTTACTTGTAAATATTAATATTCGTGATATAATATATTCGTCGTAGTAGCAACATATAGATTAGAGGAGGCGCAGATGCGCTTTGTTATTGTTTCTGCAATGGTTCTCAATGCAGCTACTCTGCCGACTTTGGCCGATCACGCGATCGAACCAAAAGTCGCCATTGTGCGGCAAGCAGAAGCTAAACCCGACATCGTCCGCAAGGAAAATTCGGAGCAATGCAAAAATGTCGTTATGAATCTCTACGATCCAAACGGCAAATGGGCAGGGCTCAAGGTGACCTTCGGTTGCCTGAGTGAAAGCGGCGATTACCAAAACTAGTGTCGACCGAGAGGGGAACACGACGCGACGGACAAATTAATGTCCGTCGCCTTCTTTTTTATATCCGATTTGCGAGTTTTGATTTTGCACCGAGAGCGGCGTCTATAATCTTAAGGTTTTCCATACTTATACGTTCTGATAGTATATCCCTATGGCTTCACTTTATACACAAGAACGGAAAAACGTAGCGCGAACGTGGCTTCTTATGGGGGTATTTCTCATCCTCGTCATTTTGATCGGCTGGGGCGCGTCATACTATTTCAACAATCAAGGTATTTTGTACGTGGCGATTGGATTCAGCCTTCTGACGAACGTTGGCGCGTATTGGTTTTCCGACAAGATCGCGATTTCTTCTGTTGGCGCGGTTCCCGCTGACGAAAATCAGTATAAGGAACTGCATAGAATTGTAGAAAATTTAGCTATCACCGCGGGGCTACCAAAACCCAAAGTCTATATTATAGAAGATGCCGCACCAAATGCCTTTGCAACAGGGAGAGATAAAAATCACGCGGTGGTTGCCGTCACTACCGGCCTCCTCGGCATGATGAATCGCAGCGAACTCGAAGGTGTACTGGCACACGAACTTTCGCATGTAGGAAATCGAGACATTTTAGTGATGACCGTCGCTGTTGTGCTTGTGGGCTTTATCTCCGCCCTGGCAGACTTTTTCATTCGCATTAGCTACTTTGGTGGGGGAGATAGAGACAAAAACGCTGGACCCCTCATCTTGATTGCCGTCGTTTTGTCGGCGATTTTGGCGCCAATCGCAGCTCAACTTATTCAACTCGCCATTTCGCGAAAACGAGAATTTCTCGCAGACGCCGACGGCGCGCTTCTCACTAGGTACCCCGAAGGTCTTGCCTCGGCTCTCGTAAAAATCGGTGGTTATGCGAAGCCAATGGAAAACGCATCGGCCACTACTGCGCACCTCTTCATTTCAAATCCTTTTGGCATGCACCCAGCCGCCGCCTGGTTTCAAAAACTCTTCTCTACACACCCTCCGATTGAAGAGCGCATCGCTATTTTGCGAGACATGAAATCGGTATGAACGAAAGAGTTTTGGAGCAAACAAAAAATCTTGATCCGGTTATTTCCGCGCAAGATTTTGCTCTGACTCCTGAATCAACAAATAACTTTTTTCTACACTTCATTCCGAACGAATTTGGCGAAATGTACAGATCAAAAAAATATTATCAAAGATTCGCTGCAGAAAATAAAGACCTGCATCAGAATCTATTGAAAATATTTGAGGATTTTCCAGCCCCAATCGTTCTGGGCGGCACTGCGGGATTTGCTTTGTCGGATATAGAAACGGTTCGCAAAAATGCTGCCGCGAGAGTTGATTTCTTCAGCAAACATAAATCGGAGCTCTACAAAGCGTATCTGGCGATGAGGCGGTTTGTGACGAGCGATGTAGAGATTTTTAGATAAGTGCAAGGAACTTTCTCCGCGCGTATTCTTTCCCCGGGTCGCATTCATGGTTCAGGGGTCCGCGAGGACGGCTAATGCGCAAGTGGTCTCGATTTGTTCAAAGAATCAAGTTCGCGTAGAATCTGTGAGTACAAATTGCAATTACTTCATAGAGCGGAGGCGTCGCATAGTGGTCTAGTGCGCTCGCTTGGAAAGCGAGTGTGCCGAAAGGCACCGTGAGTTCGAATCTCACCGCCTCCGCTCTGTGTGGAAGAAAGCACTCGCCCTGGAAATGCTTTCGACACTGATCCAGCACCCACCTCAGATTTCTTAATTTTTTAAGTTGACTCTTCAGAAGGATCATCTACACTTGGGCACATTAGTTAGTAGTATATTCGTCACACTATTTCATTATTTATGGACATGAAAAACGGGGCCTCTGGAGCATTCAATGGTTTTAAGCAATTTATTCTTCGAGGTAACGTAGTCGACCTCTCTGTCGGCGTCGTCATTGGTGCCGCGTTTGGCGCTGTTGTTAGTGCACTCGTAAAAGACCTCATTACCCCGCTCATCGCGGCTATTGTTACTGCGCCAGATTTTTCTGCACTTCAATTTACACTTAATGGAAGTAAATTCATGTACGGAGATTTCCTCAATGCCTTGATCTCGTTTGTTATCGTTGCCGCCGCCGTCTATTTCTTTGTGGTCATGCCAGTCAATGCTCTCATGGCTGCTGCGCGACGTGAACCGCCAGCGGACCCAACTTCAAAGAAATGTCCTGAGTGCAAGAGTGAGATTCCAATAGATGCTCGACGATGTGCGCACTGCACGCAGGCAGTCGCCTAGTCAAATTTAGTTAGTCCGTCCAAAAAAGCCGCGCACCTCGCGCGGCTTTTTCATTGTGCATAACACATTGGACGGGTTCTTTCGCGGGGGTATCATTGGGGGACATGGATTTTACTTTTATAGCGATTTTTGCTTCTGGGTTTTCTGCCGTTTTGCTCGCATACATTTGGTATCTGCCGTCCGTCTTTGGCGCTGCCTGGATGCGCATGAGCAACATTACGCCTGAGATGGCTGAGCGCGGAAAAAAAAGAATGCCATTGATGGTGCTTCTGGGACTTATTTCTGCAATGCTCGTAGCGTACGTTATGAGTTATGTGAGTAGCGCATGGGGATTTTATGATTGGATTGGAGCGGTTGAGCTTGGCTTTTGGTGCTGGGCTGGATTTGTCGCGCCGACGATGCTCGGGATGGTTCTTTGGGAGCAGAAACCGTTTTCACTCTACTTGATAAATGTTATGTATTGGTTTCTCGCAATGCTCGTCATGGCACAGATCGTTGTTGCCGCCGCAGCGCTAAACCCGACCTATTCGAACGCAACACCTCTTGCTGGCACGTATGTCGGCGAGTAAAAAAAATATCCTTGCTTTTTCTGCTCTCGCCTTGATCCTCATGCTCGGAGGAATTGCATCTGTTTTTATCAATGACACCCGACGAACGATCTCCTCGGAAAAAGTAATCTCTGTTGCGGGGAGCGTGGTGTCGGTAACGATTGCTGACACTGCGCAAAAAAGAGAAGTTGGTCTCAGTGGTAGAACCGGGCTCGGAAGCAACGAGGGCATGCTCTTTTCTTTTCCGACCCCCGGTATGTACGCCTTTTGGATGAAGGACATGCTGTTTCCTGTTGATATTATTTGGATTGCAAAAGACGGTAAGATAGGGACCATTTTCGAGCATGTTTCCCCGGCAACGTACCCCGAAGTCTTTAATCCTTTCAGGCCAGCGCAATTTGTTTTGGAGGTAAAAGAGGGATTCGTTCATGAACACGAAATAATGCTTGGCGACACTGTGACCTTTTAGATTTGCTAAAGCCCAATTTCGTGGGATAATAGCCGTCTGCACAAAGCAGTCGCCCTCAAGTAATTGGGGGAGGAAAGTCCGGACACGCGCGCGCAAGCGCAGACAGGTAGCGGGTAACGCCCGTCGGAAGTGATTCCAGGGATGCGAGCAGAGACGCCAATGCCGAGAGGCTAGGGTGCCCAGTCTGCCGAAAGGCAGGCTTGGGGATAGTCCTGTAGTAATACAGGAATGAAACGGCAAAATTCCTATCCGCGTGCAAGGCCGTGCTTGTTGCAACCACGCGTGGCAACAAGAGAGCCGCTTGAGGTTGTCGGTAACGACGATCCCAGACACATGATTGCTCAACCGCGAAAGCGGGGGACAAAATCCGGCTTATGGTGCAGTGAAGCCGAAAGAAGTGGGAGTGCTTGCACTCCCACTTCCGAGGCAAACAAAATAAACGCGCAAAGTTATATGGTACAGAAAGAAACCAGGGTGTAAGCCCTGGTTTCTTTTTTTCAAAAAAGATATGTTACGATAGATTCACTATGAACACACACGAAAACGCATATGTTTTGTTTTTCGATGCATTTGCTCGATGGTGCATCATTTTTATTTCTTTTCTGATCCCATTCTTTGTCATACCCGTCTCATGGGCTTCCGCAGCGCAGTCCAAAATGATTCTTATTGCAAGCGTTCTTATTGTCGGCACACTTTCGTGGGTTATTGCTCGATGCGTAGAGCGAGCTGTCCCGAGTCTCCCAAACCCAATAATGGGGGCAGCAATTTTGTTACCAATCGCGTACACGATTTCCGCGCTTGTCGCACGCTCCTCTTCGGTTTCTTTTGTAAGCGGAAATGGTCAGCTCGACACGGTAGCATCAACAGCCATACTTTTTGGTATCGTTTCACTTGCCTTTGTATCTTTTCACGACGCAAAACGAGCGGCACGCGCCGCCGTTTTTGCGTTTCTCATTGGTGCGGGAGTTTTGTTTCTCATTCAGGAAATGCACCTCCTATTTCCGGCGTATGTTACTTTTTTCGGCACGCTTCCTGGAAACGCATCCTCGCTTGCAGGTTCGTGGCATGACTTGGCGATCTTTGCAGGGCTCGCCGCAATCTTTGGAACGCTTCTCTTGCAAACTCACGTTGCTCGAGGTGCAGTCATCATTTGGAGTCTTCGCGCCGTTGTGGTACTTGCACTTGCCCTGCTTCTTGTCGTTAACTTTGTCGATACATGGTATTTCGTAAGTGCCGCGCTGGCTCTTTACATCATATTTACATTGCTGAGGCCGCAGACTCTTCGACAGAGATTTCTCGAGCGCCTTCGCGATATCTGGCCCGTACTTGGTATCGCACTTTTGTCTCTTGGCGCCGCGCTTGCCCCTACATTCATATTCAGTCATCTACCGGCACAGCTGCAGATACCGCAGACAGAAGTTCGCCCTTCTTTTGAAGGGACATTTGCGGTCGGACATCCCGTATTTGAGAAGTCGACAAATTTCATTTTCGGATCTGGACCAAATACATTCATGCAGCAATGGGCTCGATTTAAACCGAGCGGAGTCAATGCAACCGATTTTTGGAATGCTGACTTCACCAGTGGCGTCGGTGTTGTTCCGACTTCATTTGTAACGGTGGGTCTCTTAGGCGTCCTCGCATGGCTGGCAATATTTCTTGCGATTCTTTGGAGTGGTTATAAACATGTGCGCGAAAATTCCGAGGAGGGAGGCATGCGCGTCACCTTCGTTATCGTTACTCTCTACCTGCTCGCTTTTCACATTATTTATGTGCCAGGAATCGCAATATCGGTAATGCTTTTCTTACTACTCGGTATTTTAGGGGCAAGCAAAAAATCTCCAAGCATTTCTATTCTCGGCGATTATTGGGGCGCGTCACAGGCCGCTATTGCGTTCCTTGTCGTACTTCTTATTCTCTGCGCTTCACTGGCGACGCTTCGAACAACTATTTCTACACTCGTCGTGTACCAAGCGGCTGCACAGTACCGAATCGACAATGATGTTTCCAAGGCAATTGCGCGCGTGAATACCGCGATATGGATCGACGGAGAAAATGACGTCGCCCAGCGTGCCGCTGTTGAAGTTGGCCTTCTTCAATTCCAGAAACTTGCTCCCGCGGTTGGTTCCGATACGATAAAACGAGACGCACTTCAGGCGAGTCTTTCGGAAACAATCTCGCACGCACTCGCAGCTGTTTCAATAGACAATACAAACTATCAAAACTGGTTTTCTATTGCAGGGCTCTACCAGTCGCTCGCCGGGGTGGGTATTCAGGGTGCATACGATCAGGCCCGCAATGCCTACCTTAAAGCGGCGTCTACGACGCCGACAAATCCGTTGCCGTATATTCAGCTTGCCCAGACTTCCATGGTCCAAGGGGACGCCGCGACCGCCTTGATGGCACTTAACAATGCAATAGCGTTGAAACAAAATCTCGCTGCACCCTATTACTTACGTTCACAAATTGACATCGCACAAGGTAACCTGAATCAAGCCACCCAAGATGCGTTGGCTGCCGCGCAACTTGCGCAACAAGATCCACTTGCGTGGTATAACCTGGGCGCCGTCCTATACGCTGGAAACGATCCTAAAGATGCGGCAACGGCTTTTGAAAGAGCTATTTCACTTCAAGCAGATTATTCTAATGCCCTCTTCGCACTCGGCGTAATTTATGACCAGCTTGGAAGGCATCCTGAGGCGCTCGAAATGATTCAGCGCCTTGAAAAACTGAATCCGAATGATGCAACGATCAAGCAAGTTCTTGCCAATATTCAATCGGGTAAGCCAGCGATGGGGGAATCAAAGCCCGTCCCAAAGAAAAAGTAATTCCATATGATGCGTAGCGCGTTTCGTTTCCTCTCGGCGGAGGTCAGGGGACTTCATCGAGCCGCATCCATTCTCGCAGGTGCCGCACTTTTATCTTCACTTCTTGCGCTCGCGCGGGACCGACTTCTTGCGCACACGTTCGGAGCGGGCGCCCAGCTCGACCTTTATTACGCCGCGTTTCGAATTCCTGACCTACTCTTTGTTGCAAC
>JAYTPG010000059.1:0-19438 GCA_043747375.1 Candidatus Kaiserbacteria bacterium
CAAAGCGCTGATATTCGAAACCTCCCTGAAATTGCTCTGGGTCGCGGCTTTATGTGCAATGTACGTCCTTTGCTTTGTCGCTCTCTTTTCAGCATGGCGAAAGGACCGTCTGAGCTTCTTTGTATTTTTGTTTTTTGGGCTGCTCTTCGCATATTTCGTGATTGTAAGTGGCCCGTATGTTGATGCGAAATATCGTCTGCCCGCATTACCTCTTCTCTTTACCGTTGCTTTGTATGGAATTGAAGTACTTATAAAAGGTGCCGCTTCGAAAAGCGGCACCCAGATTCGACGCTCTGTCTCAATGAATGAGCAGTGAGACGTTCGCATGGCGGAAAGGTTTATCGAAGAGCACGAGGCCGCTTGCGGCTATCGTAACCCTATACAATTTCCCTTCCAACTTGGTTTCCCAAAAATCCAGGAAGCCGTTCAGCTTGGGATAGTGTGGCAGTGTATCAATATTTTGCCACACATATGTCTGAAGGAGGCTCTTGAAGTCAGGTAGACGATAGAGTATTTGTGCAGTCACAAGTCGGTCATCGAGAGATTGGATTCTCATGTCCTTTCCTTTCTTAACAACATTGTGATGTTGGCATGGAAACATGCCTCTCAATGTCCGTCAATTAAATCTCATTCCCTTGTCAAGGCGACGCCTTGACAAGGGAATAGAAAAGCGCTCGGCACATGCGCACGATAGTTGGTCGTGAGACGACTCAGTGGGTTGCTTTGAAACTGGCGTATATGCCCGCAATAGCGCCGGCAGAGCTGAAAATAAGTCCGGACAAAGAGAAGAAATCAGCGCCCCAGATTGAAGGAATAAGTCCGCCAAGAGTTGATCCCACTAACATACCCATCCATATTATTTTTCGAGACTCCATGCGCACATTGTACAGCCCAAGAGTCTTTCTTTGTTATAATAAAAATTCATATGGGGAAATTCTTCGCTATTCTAATGTTGCTTGCCCTCCTTGTGGGTGGGGCAATATGGTATCTTTCCATTGGAGGAAATAAGGACGCCGACGGTCTGGAAGCAAATAAACAGGCCAAAGAGTTTACCAATGCGCTCTACGGCGACAAGGCGGGGGCGCCCGCTGTTTCGGAACCGGTTGCCACAACTGCTGCCGCGGATGCATCCTCAAGCGCGACACCGCCGACTGCAAAGCAAAATCCTACTCAAGCTGAGCTATCTACAGCACCAATTAGAAAAAATAATAATAAAAAGATTATGAATGCAACGCTACACACGAATTTTGGGGACATTACTATCGAATTTCTCGATTCAGCCACGCCGAAGACCGTGGCAAACTTCGTGAAGCTCGCGGGCGAGGGTTTCTATAATGGCACCAAGTTTCACCGAGTTATCAAGGGCTTTATGATTCAAGGCGGTGACCCGCTTACCAAAGACGATTCTATGAGCGCTCGGTGGGGGACTGGGGGCCCGGGCTATCAATTCAACGATGAAATCTCTGCAGGAAATAAAAACGACATCGGCACGATTGCAATGGCAAACTCAGGGCCGGACACCAATGGTAGCCAATTTTTCATTAACACCGCCCCAAATAATTTTCTCGATACCAAGCATACCGTTTTCGGCAAGGTATCTGCAGGTATGGATGTAGTCGAGAAAATTGAGGCGAACCCGACTGGGCAGAACGATAGGCCCGTTCAGGCCGTCGTCATCGAGTCCGTCACCCTAAAATAATAACACCACGTATTTGCCTAGATGGCTAAAATGTGCTATAAGGCGCGTTCGCTCTAAAAGGCGAAAGAGGGCCTGCTTTCGAGCGGGAAGCCTTTGAACGTTAACAAGAGGACAAACGTCATGAAGAAAATGACAATAGGCCTGGCGCTGATCGGCGTATTCCTGATTCTGTCGGGGGATGCACATGCAAAAGGTAAGGACAAGTCGGCGGGTGACATCATGAACGCCTCACTCGGCGTCGTGGATACTGGCTCTTCTCGACATCGTTCGGGAGGGAGCGGTTCTCTGGGTTCGGGAAAAGAACTTTCTCAGACCGTGAATCACCCTGCATTTCAGCTTGCTTGCACCGTTGGTGGTATAGCGGTTCCTGCTGTCGGTGCAGGCTGCGCTGTTTTGGGAGCACTTGCACAGATGGAAGCTATGGATGATCAGTCCGTAGCAAACACTTCCGCGCAAAGAATCCCACGACGGTCCGCGCCTCGGGCGCAACTTGCTTTGGTTGCGGCTCCGGCCGCTCCTCAACCGCAAGTTGTAGAAGAAGTAGTTGCTTCACCTATGACCGCGGATACGCTGGCCAAACGACTGGAAAGTCAGTCGCCACCAGCAGGGGCACGGATTGCAATTCTTGCCGACGACGGCAAGGCAATCATCTCTTCGACAATTCTGTGGTATCAGATCTATCTCGACGACTTTGTCGAGGGTGGGAAGAAGAGAGCCTACCCGCCCGGCATGCACATCATTATTTTACCGGCTCGCGAAAAGCAGGCCGACAATGCCGGTGACAAGCCAGCCGTCGTCACTGCCGAAGTGCCGAAACAGTAAGTCCTTTAAACTCGGAGCCCCAGAGCGCAATCTCTGGGGCTTCATCTTTTTCACACAACGATATTTGCTTTGTTACAAAAAACGTGTTATGGTCCTCGCTCTTAGGGGGGAACTCCTAAGTCGATCCTTAACTCAAAACAAGGAGATTACCGATGACGTCAAAATCATCGATTGTCGCCGCATTCGCGGCGTTTGCGTTGCTATCAACAACTGCCGACATCGCATCGGCCGGTGGCAAGGGAGGTGGCGGGGTTAAAGCCGCACCTCACATGTCATTTCATCCTATGGCGCGGCCAATGATGCAGGTTCGTCCTGTTTTTCATCCCGCACCACACTTGATCATGCGCCCAACAGCGCATTATCAACAACGTACTCCATACGTAAAAATGCGGAGCGCGGAAGTCCATCACAAGATCGTCCAAGCTGGCGGTCACGTGAAGCCTGCCGGCAACGGTAAGGCTATGGGCAAGGATGGCGGGCCTCGGCATGAGTACGCTCATGTCGGGCACGGAAAAGTTGTCGATCCGGTGAAGGGTGGCGGTTCTTATGGCCACTTCTCGAAACCTGGTGATAAACCTGACGCCGGCAAAACCGGTGGATGGAACGTTGTCCAAAAGGACAATGGCAAACCTGCAGAAGGTCCCGGCAAGTCATATGGCCCCGGACCGAACGCTGGCGACAAGGATCACAGTGGCGACATGCCGAAGCCTCCGAAAGGTGGCGGCGGGCAGGTTGCTGATCACAAGAATGATGGGCCGAAACCTCCGAAAGGCGGTCAGGGTCAACATGATGGTGAGCAAGGCGGCGACAAGCCCGGGCCGAAAGGTCCCGGAGACAACGTCGTTCACAATCCGCGCGGCGAGCACGAAGCTCCGAAAGGGGACGGCGGCCCGAAGCATGGAGGCGGTGAAAAAGGTGACAAGGGTCAGCATCCTCACAAGGGCGGCTGGGACCACGTTGCCCATCATGAAGAAGGCCCCACAAAGCCTCGTCCGCAAGACGGGTGGACGTGGAAGCCGCATCATGATGATCACAAACCCGACACCAAACCGGCACCCGTCGTAAGTCCGACGGTCGTGACGGCAAAAGGTGGCACTGCCTATGGCGGCAATGCCACGGCAACTGCACATGGTGGAGCGGGCGGCAACGTCAATTTCACTGCGAATCTCACTACCGATTCGGGGAGTTCCTCGAGTAGTCGAATCAGTGTCTCGGACATTTTAAGTGCTTTTCAGGGGTTCGCGCAGTTCACTGCTTCGAACAACTACAGCGCAACAGATGTTCCAGCGGATTCGACAGGTCCAGAACGTGTTCGCGTAGTCAACAGAACTATTGTTGAACGCGCGCCTACTTGCATCAGTAAACAAGATATGTTGCGGGAAGGATGTGCTCGAGCTGACGCGCGTTATGACGAAACGAATCATCGGTGCAGGAAAGCCGACGGCTCAATCGTAGGTCCACAGGCGCGTGAAGATGTCGGCTGTATCGAAGTTACTGCAGCTGATGTGAGAGAGATGAACTGCAAAGCCCAGGGACTGCAATTTGACCGGCAGACCCAAAGTTGCGAAAAGGCCGAATTTAAATAAACGGACTTTTTGCGATTCAAAGACCCGGAGCACACAGCGTGCTCCGGGTTTTACTATTTTATATAGAGCAAACACCACGTTCGAACGTGATAAACTTTACTTATGGATCGTTCCCGAATTGAAACCGCTTCTTTTATCGCGCTCTTTGCCGGTGCACTCGTTGTGCTTTTCTTTGTGTTCGCACCTTTTTTTCAAATACTCACTCTTGCTGCGGTCTTGGCGATTTTTTTTCACGCGCCGTTTGAAGAACTCTCCTCTGCCCTCCGTGGATATCGGAGTCTTGCCGCGGGCCTCATTGTTCTCCTCGTCCTCATATTTTTTATAGTGCCACTTTTCTTTTTAGGTTGGCAGATGTTCCAAGAAGTGCAGGGTCTCTACGCGGGCATAAGTAGTGGAGCGAACTACGTGCAGACCATTCAGGCCGCAGTGGAAACGCCGCTCAGACATCTCATGCCAAATTTTACATTTCACGTCGATGAGTATCTCGGAAACATTCTTCACTTTGTTTCGGCAAATCTCGGCGGACTGGTCTCAGGTACATTTTTCTTAATTCTCGAAACATTTCTGATGTTGCTCGCGTTCTTTTTCTTTTTGCGCGACGGTGAAGATCTACTCATTGCTCTCCACGATGTGAGTCCTTTTCAAGAGGCGCATACCCACGAGATTCTTTCGAATTTACATCGCACCATTGATTCGGTGGTCAAAGGAACGCTGGTTGTGGGACTTATCCGCTGGGTTTTAATCAGTGTCGGATTCTATTTTTTTGGGATTTCCAATGCGGTATTGTGGGGAAGCATCGGCGGAATTATTGGTGCGGCGCCGGGGCTTGGCACCCCATTTGTTTTTATCCCTGCCGTGGCCTTTTTGTACCTAGAAGGGAATGTGGGCGGTGCCGTGGGTCTCGCCGCAGTTGGTCTGGTAATTATTGGATACGTCGACAACATCCTCACGCCACACTTTTTTGGGAAAGGTCTTCCGGTCCCGTCTATATTTGTTCTCTTTTCAATTCTCGGGGGCATCATTTTTTTCGGTCCGTCGGGCTTTATTCTTGGTCCGCTCGCTCTTTCACTTTTTCTTTCGGTGGTTCACATATATAAAGTTCTGGTTCCCAAGACGGGCGCCCATCACTAGCGTGCACAAAACAAAAACACCTCTTGCGAGGTGTTTTTGTTTAATTCGAAAAATCGAATTATGAAACTCGAGAAACCTTGACTGCGTTTGGGCCTTTTGGGCTGTCAGCAACTTCAAAGCTCATCTTGTCTCCTTCGCGAAGCGAGTCAAAAGACACGCCTACAAGCTCGTTAGAGTGGAAAAAGAGATCCTTTGCCTCTCCTTCGCGCTTGATGAATCCGAAACCCTTGTCGGTGAGTCGGGCGATAGTTCCTTCTTGCATATAGTGTAAGAATGAATCTGATAAGTCCTGTCTGATTGATTTTTAGTCAGTCTGGCGGGGCATCAAGACAGTACGCTGGAGTTGTAGGTCGATCCCCCTTCTCTGGATCAGCCCTGAGTTGATAACGGAATATTATCATATTTGGGCTTTTTTGTCAATGTTGGACTTAGAATTAAACTGACCGGGCGCATGAGTGTTCGAGTGAATATTGATTAATATAATATATGTGTTATAATGTCGTCGATTTAGAAAGTGTAAATATAACAGAAGAATATGGTCAATATTCAAAAAAGCAGTCGCCTGGCGCTTCTGGTTCTCCTGGGCATTTTTTTCGGTATCGTCTCACCGGGGCAAAGTGTTTTTGCCGCTGGCGTGCATACCGATTCATACGTTGAAGGGTATTCAGATGTAGGTAGTGTGCCACAAGGCGGCGTAATTAATTTTAAAGTTCATTCGCCGAATTCATCGTATCTCTTTGAAGTAAAACATTATTTTGGTTCTGGATCGGAAACTTTCATCACTACCCAGAATGTACCTCGTATATCGCAAGCGGCGTGGGCTGACGACGCTTCGTTTACCGGATTAAATTGGAAGACCACTAATTCGGTAATTGTGGACCCAAAATGGCCCAGTGGTTTTTACGCTGCTCGTGTCACGGATACAACGGGCGCGTATTTTGAGATCCCGTTCATCGTCCGAGAGAGTTCACCTGGAACAAACGGTTCTCGAATTTTAATTATCGCGCCAACAAACACGTGGCAAGCCTACAATTGTTGGGGAGGGCACTCGCTATATACCAATCGCAATGCAGCACCCGTATATCAGTGTGGTGCAGGCGCTGCAGCACCACTTTGCGATAACTCAAATTGCGATGTTACCGTTTCAACACAGCGTCCGTATTCGAAATCAGTTGCGCTTGAGGGAATGCTTGGAGGGCATCTTGAAAGTGGAGAAAGGAATTTGCTCCAGTGGTTTTCTAAGAATGGGTATTCATTTGCAATGGCAACTGACGAAGATGTTCATGCGGATTCCGCACTGCTCTCCAAATACTCTGTCGTTGTGATACCGACACACAGCGAATATTGGAGTGAGCAAATGTACAATAATTTACAAACGTACATCGCCGGTGGTGGCAATGTATTTTACCTCGGGGGCAATTCGTTATACTGGAAAGTAATTTTAAATGGAAATTTGATCGAGTCTCGTAAGGACGGAACACCGCACACATTCGTGGGTGCGTCTGGGGTAATTGGCGAACCCGGCGGGCTTTGGACAGGTGCGAAACTCAACCGACCCGCCGCCAAAATCCTTGGTGTGCAATTTACGTCTTCGGATTGCGCGATTGCGCCCGCGGACACCTCTTTTCCGATGCTGGTGAAGGTGAATGATCCATTTGCGTATCGGGGACTTGGCGTTTCTCTTTCTTCTCAATTCGGTACAACAAATGAACGAAGTGTGTGTGGCAAAAATCTCTCAGCATGGGAAATGGATTCTTTCATGCCCGGAATTTCACCAACCAACACGGTAGTTTTAGCGTCTGGAGGTGCGGGAGGTGAGTCAGGCACGCGCACAGACATGACGTACTACCGAACTTCGGGATCGGGAATTGTGTTTTCAGTTGGCTCTATTGAAGCCGGAAGAGTTCTTTCAGTAGATCCTATTCTTTCGGGAGTCATGCGTAATATGCTTTCCAATGTTGGCGTTGTAGCGCAAACATATCGGCCCTTTGTCGGAGATTTCAACGGAGATGGGCTTGCAGATATTCTTTGGGACAATGAAGACTCTACAAAGCATTCTATCGGCCAGCGCATTTTGTGGACGCGCAAATCCAATGGCACCTATTCAGCAACGACGAATGTGAATGGTGTGGACTCCTACTACAACGGGTTTATTCCGTACCTTGGAGATTTTAACGGCGATGGCAAGACTGATATTCTTTGGGATTGGTCGGACGCCAATGGGAATTCAGCAGGTTCAAGAATATTGTGGACCAGCAATGGTGACACGACATTCTCTGTAGCATTCAATGTGAACTCTGCAGATACCTACTACATTGGGTGGCGACCGCTCATCGGTGATTTTAATGGCGATGGAAAAAGCGATATCCTTTGGGACACCGAAAATTCATTCGGGGCATCTTCTGGGTATCGAATACTTTGGTTGAGCAGTGGGTCGCAGGCGTTCGTCACCTCGTTTAATGTAAATAAAGGGGACCTTCAGCTTGTAGGATACAAACCATTCGTTGGCGACTTTAACGGAGATGGAAAAGCAGATGTGCTGTGGGACCATCTTAATTCGAAAGGCATTTCTGACGGCAAACGCGTCTTGTGGACAGGAGATCAATCGGGAGGCTCGACGTTTGCGAAAACGAGCAACGTGAACGCTTCCGATACTTACTATTTGAGCTGGCGTCCATATCTCGGCGACTTTAATGGGGATGGCAAGACCGATATTCTTTGGGATTGGTCGGATGCGTTGGGGCAATCCCTAGGTTCTCGAATTCTCTGGAATGGAACCGCTTCTCCAGGAGTATTCGGCGTGACAAGTAATGCGGCAAGTGCGGACGGCACGTTGATTGGCTCGGTCCCAACCATAGCGGACCTTAATGCAGATCAGAAGTCTGATGTTCTCTGGTCTAGTTCTGGAGGTACTTACCCAAACATCAAGAAGGTTTGGTATGGACCTTCTCCATTCTCAATGTTCGCTTGGTAGAGAGAGTATCTTCCGTAGTTCTACCGACATTTCTCTTTTTCATTTTGTCTCGCTAAACACAATGTGGAAAAACTTGATAAGACCCTGAGTCTGTGGCAAAATGCTGGCCTCGGTAAGACGCTCTCTTGGCGGCCCGTCAGAATTGTATATGAAAAGAACATTAATTTCGCTCGCAATCCTTATACCGTTTCTTTCTCTCTCCGCCGTGATGGCGGCTAGTTCAGATTATAAAGTGCAGGCAGGGGACACTCTAGCGTCCATAGCGAGTAAGTCGCGGCTCTCGTTGCGGCAACTTGTGGAATACAATCCACAGCTTGTCAAGGTCGGAGAGGTGCTTAATTTGAGCATTCCGGTGCCTGTTGTCACGCCGCCTGCGAGTTCCCAAGCCTCCATCCCTGTCGCCACACCGCTCGCCGCTCCAAAAATAGTAAGTTCGGTTATTCCTGTTCCCGTTGCGACAAAGATCGTGTTGTCACCGGGTGAAGTTTCGCTCCGGGGATATACCACCTCCTACACCTATTGGGATAACACGCCTCCAGGGTCTTCAGATATTTCTAATCCCATTCTTCATGAGAAAGCGGGTGGCACGGGCACATTTAACGACCCAATTACGATTGCGGTTGGACACAGTATGGCAACGGGAAAAGACATTCTTGATTATCCTGCAGGGACAAAATTCTATATCCCAAACGTTCGTCGCTACTTTATTGTTGAAGACACGTGTGGTGATGGCAAGACACCGGAAAACGGCCCGTGCCATAAAGGTGCCCCGGCAGGTACCGACGTATGGGTAGATATGTGGATTGATGGAGCGACCGGTACCTCACCGCAGGCCGACGCGTGTGCGGCCGCACTCACCGACACCAACGGCATCTCTCACATTATGATTAAGAATCCTGCGCCTAAGTATCGCGTTCTGGTTGGCCCAATCTTCCAAAATGGTTCGTGCACCGCACAATTTGGAAACACGCTGGTCATCTGATTTCCTCGAGCGGCAAAAAGCAAAAGTTTTTGGTACACTCAGAACATGTCGGACGACAAAACAGAGAATACCCACGTGGTCATATTGTTCTACAAATTCTTTCACGTAGAAAATCCAGTCACCTTGCAACGAGAACAGAAGAGACTCCTCGAATCTCTTGGTCTGCGGGGAAGAATGCTGATTGCTCATGAGGGCATCAATGCCACCTTTGAAGGGTCTCGCGAAAACATCGATGCGTACATGGAGAAACTTCGTAAAAAGCCGTCTTTTGCCAATCTCGTCGTAAAAGAAAGCGCGGGGACGGGAAAATCCTTCACAAAACTGGAGGTGCGCGTACGACCGGAGGTGGTGACATTGGACGCCGGTGAGTTCGATATTGCGAACGAAACTGCGCCAACGATTTCCGCTGATGATCTTGAAAAGCTGTATGCGAGCGATGAAGATTTTGTCGTGCTTGATTTGCGAAATGAGTACGAAACGGCGGTAGGGAAGTTTGATAAGACCGTTGATCCGGGTCTCTCTAATTTTCGCGATCTTCCTCAGAAATTGCCAGAACTTTCTAATCTCAAGAATAAAAAAGTCGTCGCTGTTTGTACGGGAGGCATTCGATGTGAAAAAGCCACCTGTCTTTTGAAAAAGGAAGGTTTTACGAACGTCGTGCAATTGGAGGATGGCATTCATACGTATATGCAAAAACATCCGGGGAAACACTTCAAGGGCTCGTTGTTTGTTTTCGATAATCGCATGGTGACGCCGGTCGTTGAAACGCCCAATCGAGAGGTAATAGGAAAATGCGCCTTTTGCGCAGAAAAAAGCGAAGACTTTTATAGTGATGATAGTACGCGACCTTCCATAAAGCTTATTTGCTGCGATATGTGCATAGGCAGTCGCTCTCATCGACTCAGGAGTTGTATTCCCGCATAGTAGAATGTCGGCATGGCAATGTTTCGACACCATATCTCGCTTGGCGCGATTATTGCCACGGTAGGAGTTATTGTCGTATTTTTTTACTCACTGATGGTTGACCCCCAGCATTTGGCGGTACTGTTCGCCATCTGTGCTTTTGGGTCGATATTGCCGGATTTCGATAGTGACTCGGGTCTGCCGTTTTATTTGACGTTTGGCGCGGCGACGCTCGCGTTTGCCGGCATTGTTCTTTTTTATACGCTGAGTGGGAACCCGACAAATATATATGTCTTAATTGGAGTTCCGCTCACGGCTCTCATCGGGTTCTGGATCATCATTGGAGGCATTGTAAAACAATGCACCCATCATCGCGGCATCTGGCATTCAGCGCCGATGCTTGTGATTTTCTCCGTTACCACGTATATCATTGCGTCTCATGTGGCGCAGACTATTCAGCAATCGCTGCTTTTTGCTGCGGCGATGGGGGCAGGCTTCCTAAGTCATCTCGTTCTTGATGAACTGTGGTCAGAAGTTGATCACGACGGGAATCCATTTACACACAAACGCTCCCTCGGTACTGCGATGAAATTTTCTTCAGATTCTCGTTCCGTAAATATGTGGACATACTTGGTACTGTTTTCACTCGTTTATACTGCACTTCATCCCGCAACCGTCGTTGGTCTGCTCGAAATACGAAATGTAGCGTTTCTCAGAGGATAGCTCAAACCCCCGAGACGCCGAACAATTTCCCAATGCCGAAGGTCACGGCCATAGCGAATGCGCCGCCCAAGACAACACGTATCGTTGCCTGTGTTTTGTTCGCGCCTCCGGCGTATGCACTCAGAGAGCCGGTCACTATAAGTGCGATCAAGACCGAAAGAAAGGTGAGAGGAATTCGAAGATCGGCAGGAGGAAGTACGACGGCAAGAAGTGGAATGAGTGCGCCGACCGTAAACGACGCGCCTGAAGCTACGGCAGCATTCCATGGGTTGGTGAGGTCATTCGGGTCGATGTGAAGCTCAACGTCTACATGTGCGCCAAATGCATCATGTTCCGTAAGTTCTCGCGCAACAATTTCAGCCGTCTTTCTGCCAAGCCCCTTTGCTTCATAGAGTCGTGTAAGTTCTTCGAGTTCTTTTTCCGGCTCATTTTCGAGCTCCCAACGTTCTTTTGCAAGCAATGCTCTTTCTGAATCACGCTGTGTACTGACCGACACGTATTCTCCGACGGCCATGGAAAGTGCGCCCGCCAATAGTCCTGCGATGCCCGCGGTGAGAATAAAGCCAGAAGAGTCAGTGGCTCCTGCCACACCGACAACCAGAGCGGCAACAGAAACAATGCCGTCATTTGCACCGAGAACTGCGGCACGCAACCAGTTTAGTTTGGACCCAGATTTATCTTGATGCGGCTCATCGTGAGCATGAGATGCTCCGGGCATATTCATGTAAGAAGTATAGCAGTTTAAAGAATGTAATAAATATTCGAAAAATGATGTAGTAGTAGAAGAAGGAGCGGGAGGACGCTTTTGTTCCGAAATTACGAGTTAATACAAAAAAGTATGAAACGATTACAAAAAATATCATCCCTACCCATCTTGGCTGCATTACTTGCGTCGGGTGGAGCTATTGCCGGATACGCGAGTCTCGCTTCCGCGCAAAGTACGGACACTAATGTCGGAACTTCGTCGAATAGTCGAAGCATGGGGCCGCGAGGCAACATTGACCCTCACAAAGGCGGGCATATTGGGAAAAATGGCACGAGAGAAGAGCTTTTGACCGGTGACAGTGCTGCAAAGGCTACGGCAGCGGCGATAGCCGCAGTCCCAGGCGGCACCGTGGAGAGAGTCGAGACTGACGCCGAAGGTGCTACGTACGAAGCACACATGACAAAGACAGACGGGTCGCGTGCAACAGTGAAGTTAGACGCAAACTTCACGGTAACAGGAACAGAGGGCGGATTTGGTAAACAGCAATAACCGTTCTTTCTGTTCTTTGACAAAAGCCCCTTTTTTTGGGCTTTTGTCTGCGGCGTTAAAACCCTAGTAGCAAGGCAGCAAGATAAAAAGAAATACTCGCGACAACGGGAGAAATGGTTTTTGTGAGAGGGAAGGTAATCGACACTCTTTTCATTCCTACGAATAACGATACTTCGGTGAGAAATACAATGCCCAGGTACAGAACGATGTTTGCGCACAGAGACGGTGCGGAAATACGAACAGATAGAATGGCGAGAACCGCACCACTTACCATTTCCAATGTTGCGAGGATGCCGAGCACAAGGGCGGTTGCTCTGTAGGAGCGTGATTGCTTTGTGGCGAGTGTAATTCCGGCATATACAACTGCGACGCCCGTGAGTGTGGCAAATGTGAGATGCAAAAGTAGTGCCATGAAGTACATGACTCCATAGTAGCGCGAATTTTAAAAACGAAGGAACGTATCGAGACTAATAAGTAACGAAAATATCAGCAGAATCACGAGAGAAAAGAAAAACATTTTCTTGGCCCACGCGGTGGTTGCGTAGTTGAGGCCTAAAGCTCCATATACAAACCAGGAGGCGCCGAGGATGCTCATAACGACTGCATAGATTATTCCCGTCTGTCCGATCGCGAAGAGCGAAAGGGAAGAGCAGAGAAACAGCAGTACATACACAAGAATATGCATACGGGTACTTTTTTCTCCGTGCACGAGAGGCCAAACGGGAATGGATGCTTTTTCATATTCAGAAATTCTATTCAGGGCAATCGAATAAAAATGGGGCATTTGCCACGTCAGTAAAATGATAAACAGAAGAATAGATGTTGCATCGAGTCCTGGATGTACGGCGAGATATCCCACGACCGGTGGCATTGCTCCTGCAAAAGCGCCAACAAGAGTCGAATGGACCGTTTTTCTTTTGAGCGGCGTGTAAAAAAAGAGGTATACCATAAAGCCGAAGAGGGCGGCGGACAGCGCTGAGCTTGAGCTCCCAAATAAGAGTACTGAGACGCCTACTATAAAGAGAGTGGTGGCGAACAAAAGCGAACGCAAGAGCGGAATGGTACCGACCACAAGTGCCCGACGCTTTGTTCTCTCCATGTGTTTATCGATATCTCGATCATAATAATTATTTAAGACACAGCTCGAAGCGATGATTGTCCCAAGGCCAGAAATGGTAGAAAATAAAAGTGCCGGGTCGACCGAGCCGTGCGCGGCAAGAAAAAATCCACCCGCAGCGGTAATCAGATTGCCATATATGATGCCGGGCTTCGTCAGCGCATAGTATTCTCGAATCACAATTTTTTTGTTACAGGGTAATTGGCGGGGCGGGGTGAAAATTTTCCTCGCGCATCATGAATGAGTCTGCGCCACCCGGTGGCATCATGTTATAGCTGAGGTTACTCATGATCCAGAGAGAGCCGAGCACGATGGTAAAGGCGACAAAGAGTGCAAAAAAGAACACGGACACATTCCACCTTCGAATGGTATGTGGCTCTGAACCGAGGTGGAGAAAGAAGATTGACTGGACTGCAAGCTGACAGATACTAAGCATGAGAACGAGAAAAAGCGTCTGAGATGGAGTCCCGACGTGTTTTGCGACTGCGAGAAAGGCAAGAAGCGTTAGCCCAAGAGAGAAAATGTATCCCGCGACAAACATGCCGAGTGAATGATGGTGAGAAGTGTGAAGTTTGTTCATACGAGTGGCATTAGATACACGATGCTAAATATAAAGATCCACACGATGTCGAGGAAGTGCCAAAAAAGGGCGAGACAGGTAAGGCGACGGAGGGTGACCGGGGTTATTCCGTCGATCGCGGTTTGGGCGACGAACACACACATGAGGAGTGAGCCTCCTAGAACGTGCGCCCCGTGGGTGCCAACGAGAGTGAAAAACGCCGAGAGAAAGGCGCTGGTTTGCCAGCCATGCCCTTCTCCAACGAGCTTTGCAAATTCGGTGAGCTCAAGTGCGAGAAAAGAGAGGCCGAGCGCGAGCGTGACAAGAAACCAAAGAATAGTCTGCCCTTTTCGCTCACGCTGTGCCGAAAGTAGCCCGATACCGGCCGTGAAGCTACTCGTCAAAAGAATTATCGTTTCGAGAAGTATGAAGGGAAGATTAAAAAGTTCTCGTGGGCCTGCGCCGCCAAATGTCTTACTATGGAGAACGGCGTAGGTAGCAAAAAGTGCGGCGAAGAGCGCGCAGTCGCTCATTATGTAAATCCAAAAACCAAGCGTGGTGCGCCTGGTCGCTTCATGCTCCTCGTGCTCAATGATTTCTTTTTTCATACGGTGTGTCGAAGGCGTTTTTCTGTTCGTTCGATGACATGCGCAGGAACCACGTATTCCGTATGTTCATCAAGCGCTCGAGCTATGAGAGAGAAGATAGCGCCAAGGGCGCCGAACGTAATCAGCCACGAAATATGCCACACAAATCCGAATCCGAGTAAAAAAGCGAATCCGGCGGTGTAAAGACCGAGCGGAGAGTTTTTGGGCAAGAGAATGTCTTCATATTCTTGATGGGACATTGCAAGGTCAGAATGTTTCATCGCCCAAAATGCATCGTGCCCGTAGACTGTAGGAATATGCGCGAAATTATAGAATGGCGCAGGCGAGGGAACGGACCACTCTAGCGTGCGTCCGTTCCAAGGGTCTCCCGTGCGATCTCGGTTCTGCTTTCGATTGCGGTAACTCACGACCATTTGAGTAACTTGGAGTAAGACACCGAGGCCAATAATAATCGCGCCAACGCCGGCAATCATAAAAAGCGGTTGCCAGTCAGGATTGGTGTAGTGATCGAGGCGGCGCGTCGCTCCCATGAAGCCAAGAATGTAGAGAGGAATAAATGCGACCAAAAATCCGACAATCCACGCCCACACCACGGCAATGCCAAGTCCTTCGTGAAGTTTATATCCAAATATCTTTGGAAACCAATAGGTGAGTCCTGCGAAATATCCGAAAATGACACCGCCGATTATGGTGTTATGAAAGTGAGCGACAAGAAAGAGGCTATTATGCAATTCAAAATCAGCGGCGGGAATTGAAAGCAAGACACCAGATATGCCGCCGAGCGTAAAAGTGACGACAAACCCCAAGAACCATTGCATAGGAGAGGTAAACAAAATGCGTCCGCGAAACATCGTAAAAAGCCAGTTGAATATTTTTACGCCCGTCGGGATTGCGATAATCATGGTCATGATCCCAAAGAAGGCATTTACGTTAGCGCCTGAGCCCATCGTAAAAAAGTGATGGAGCCAAACGACAAAAGAAAGGAATGTGATCGCAATCGTCGCGAAAACCATGGATCGATATCCAAACAGTCTTTTTTGTGAAAACGTGGCGACAACTTCCGAGAAAACGCCAAAAGCAGGAAGAATAAGAATATACACTTCCGGGTGTCCCCACATCCAGATGAGATTTATGTACATCATGGGGTTGCCACCAAAATCCGACGTGAAAAAATGCATACCGGCGAACCGATCAAGAAATAGCATGCCAAGTGTTGCCGTTAGAATCGGGAACACGAACACAACGAGAATCATGCTGCAAAGTGCCGTCCAACAAAAAATCGGCATACGCATGAGTGTCATACCGGGCGCGCGCATGGCCAGGATCGTCGTCATAAAGTTTATCCCGGACAAGAGACTGCCAAGACCGGAAATTTGGAGGCTCCAGATATAGTAATCGACGCCGACGCCGGGACTGTATGCGAGCTCAGAAAGTGGAGGGTATGCTAGCCATCCCGTCGCTGCGAATTCACCAATAACGAGAGAGATGTTTACGAGGAGCGCTCCCGCGACAAATAACCAAAAGCTAAGGGAATTCAAAAAAGGAAATGCAACGTCTCGAGCGCCGATTTGAAGGGGGACCACAAGGTTTAATAGTCCAAACATGAGCGGCATCGCTACGAAGAAAATCATGATGACGCCGTGCGCGGTGAAGATTTGGTCGAAGTGGCTTGCGGTAAGGAATCCGTGAGAGTCGCCGACTGAGATGGCTTGTTGAGTTCGCATCATGGAGGCGTCGATTAAGCCGCGAAGCAACATCACGGCAGATGCAATAATGTACATGATGCCAATCTTTTTTGGATCAAGCGACGTCAGCCACTCACGCCAAAGCCAATGCCATCTTTTGTAACGATGCAACACATACGCAGTCCCAAAAATTGTGAGGACGATGAAGCACTGGGCCACCAGCACTATCGGACCATTATCAAGTGCGGCGAACGTTAGTGTTCCAAACATACGACTCTATTGTACATGGGGCCCTCCCGATTTTTCCATATTCATGTCAGGTGACGCGGAGAGGGATGTTTCGGGAGAAAATGGAATCATATATTTTTTTATCACGTGATCGAACAGTCCTGGCTCAGTCCAAGAAAAATAAATGGGAGAAATGTTCTCCGAAGGCGCGGCGAGCGCTGTGTAGGTATCGATGTCTAAAACGAGAGGCGCACGATGCATTTCGTCAACCCAGGCATCAAATTCATGTTGGGGGACAGCGTGTGTTACGAATTTCATTCCCGCAAAACCGGAGCCGCTGAAGTTTGCGGACGAGCCCTCGAATTCGCCGGGGGAGTTTGCAATCGCATGCAATTGAGTCGTCATTCCAGCCATCGCGTAGATTTGTCCAGCAAGAGCTGGTATCCAAAACGAATTCATTGGAGCGTCCGCCGTTATTCTAAAGTGAATTGGTCTATGAGCGGGTATTTCAAGATAGTTTACGGATGCTATTTTTTCCTCAGGATATATAAATAACCATTTCCAATTAAGCGCAACCACCTGCACTTGGAGAGGCGCCTCGCCAGAGTCGATTGGTTTGTAAGGGTCTAGCGCATGACTTGTTCGCCACGTGATGTTTGCGAGGACTAAAATAATTACGCACGGGACTGCCCACCATATAAATTCTTCAAATGTATTGTGTTCCCAATTGGGCGTGTAACGCGCTCTTGCATTCGTGGCCCGGTACTTCCATGAAAAAAAGAAGGTGAGGAAAAAAACAGGGACCACAACAATGAGCATTAGTAGCGTGGACGTTATTATGAGATTTCTTTCCGCGATGGCTATCGCGCCACTGGGATTTAGAACAGGAAGCGGCGCAATTGAAAAATGTTGCAGAATGAGAGCAAATGCGGTGAGTCCGCTGACGGCCAACAAAAAGATTAATGTGTTTTTTATTGAAGGCACGAGTCTATTATAAGCGGTAGTTCGATGCGCTGGGATGCGCCGCTGTGTTTTGAGTCCTTTGCGGACCGTGTAATAATGTGCGGCCCCCTTCGTCAAAAGGAGTGGCCGCCTAAGCGCGGCCAGGCTCACTATTCATGAGTCAATTAATTAGAAGTTAAAAAGGAAAAATATGGCTTTAAGAAAGATTATTACATTGGCAACAGGTATCGCGATGGCTTCAACGTTTGCTTTTGCAAGCGCGGCCTCAGCGCTGACTGTTTCTTGCGTTGGCGTGCCAACGAGTTCAAACATTACCTGGACAGCATCGTCACAAAATGGTGTGGCGCCTGTTGCGTTTCTTTGGAGTAATGGCAGCACATCGTCTAGTCAGACCATCGCGGTTGCTCCCGGGACATTCAGCTTGAACATCCAAGGAACCGACGCATCTTCAACGGTGGCAACTTCAACCTGTTCTGCAACGGTTCTCGCGCCTCTCCCTGCAGTACCAACCGTGACCTCGTTTATTGCGTCTCCTTCTACAATCACCGCAGGACAAAGTGCGGTCTTGTCATGGATCCTCGCGAATGCGAGCTCAACCTCAATTAATAATGGTGTTGGAACCATTTCCAGCACTTCAATCAGTGTCACTCCGTCGGTAACGACTACGTACACACTTTCCGCAAGTAATCCAGGAGGGACGACAACGGCATCGGCAACGATAACGGTGAATCCGGTCACTCCGCCCATAACGCCTCCAACAGGCACAACCACAGTGTCTCAAATCCAAGCTCTGTTGGCACAGATTGCGGCACTTAAGGCGCAAATCTTGCAGCTACTTCAGCAAAATCAAGGTGGTGGAATCGGAGGCACAGGAACGACAACTTCTGCAACTACCACGCCGACCACTTGTTTTGCCTTTGATCGAGACTTGCGACGAGGTCGAGATGGCGACGATGTTCGACAGATGCAACTCATGCTTGCCTCAGATCCATCCATCTTGCCCGGCGATTCCGTAACTGGATTCTTCGGAGAGCGAACTGAAAAGGCGCTCAAAAAGTTCCAGCGCAAATTTGGCATCGGCTCATCAGGGTTCTTTGGCCCATTGAGTCGCAAATTCTTCCACGAACAATGCCAAGACACCGATCACGATGGAGTCTTGAACATTAGCGACAACGATGACGACAACGATGGTATTCCTGACACCACAGATCCACATCCACTTATTCCTGAAAGCAAATTCTCAACCTCGACTCGAGATTGGGGACATGACAGTGAGCGCGATCAGAATGAAGGTGGGAGTGGCAAACACGGAGGAAAGGGTGGTCGGGACGACTAATCTCCCAATCTAATACGGTTCTTTGCAAAGCGCCCCGAAAGGGGCGTTTTGTGTACGTCGCGGAGATAGTCACAGGTAAAAAAGAGCACAGGAACAGACGTGCTAGAGTTTAGATGTTATTCAAATAACTAAATGCGCATGGACGAAAAAGATCAGTACGCTGCTTTGATCAGCGAAATTATCAAAAAACAGACAGTCATTCTTGGGCCCGAGATTGCCATCCTAAAGGCACGAAGTGTTCCTGGTCTTATGGTAGACAATGACGGTAAAGTTACGGGAGTAGGGGACAATCCGAAGGAGACACTGCAAAATTTGGTGGATCAATATGTAGAACTTTCGGGGCTCATTGTAAAAAACGCGCTCGGGTCGATTTTTGCGAAATATCCAGAATTAAATATAAATAAGTAGGATTTCGCGTACTTAACTTTATCTATGAAAATACTTCTCCAAGGATATACAGGCGTCTTCGGCGTAGCCATTGCCGCATTTCCGTTACTCGTTTTTGCACAAGAGGCTGATTCCATGGCTGGCATGGAGCCGTTGGTTAATATTGCGTTTTGGGCTGCTGTGGCAGCATTCCTCGTAGCCGTCGGAGCTACATATCTCGCAGTGCGACAATTTGGGACATCAAGCCTCGCTTCGATTTTCTCCTATCTCCTCATTGGTACTGGCATATTCTTCTTTATTACGGTGTTTCAATTGCTCGGGACCTCTTTCTTCGGAATTGCAGATCCTTCAATGGATGTGTGGTGGCACATCATGTTCTATATGGCTTTTGCGTACTATTTTTACGGCCTCAAACTTCTTATCGGACTCGGATCAGCGGATCAGGTGGTAAAAGTCGGACAAGAGAAAAAATGGGGACTG
>JAYTPG010000060.1:0-5119 GCA_043747375.1 Candidatus Kaiserbacteria bacterium
GAGCGCTACCCCGACACGGGCTACTTTGTGGTACAAGCGGGCGTGGAGCACGGCAAGCTTGAAAAGACCATTGAAACTATTCTTACGGAGTTCAAGAAGATTCGACACACCAAGGTTCCAAACGCAGAGCTTTCAAAAGCAAAAGAATACTTGAAGGGCATCATGACTCTCTCTCTCGAGACGAGCGATTCAATAGCTGAAAATGCGGCTACCTCCCTTATACATATTGGAAGAATCCGAAGCCTCGAGGAAATTATGAAAGGTATCGATAAGGTCACATCTGAAGACATTCAGCGGGTTGCCCGCGACATTCTACAGGGGAAAGTTCTCAATTTGGCCATTATTGGTCCTCACTCAAACACGGAAAATCTTCGTTCCATTTTGAAAATTTAGAGATCAATTGCGCCTTCCGCTATAAGAATTGCTCGTTTCTTTTTTGGGCCGCCTCGGTTGTAGGAGCCTAGTGATCCGTCGGAAAGGATAACGCGATGGCATGGAATCTTTGGGTCGTAATTAGTGCGCATCACAGCCCCGACGGCCCGCGCCGCTTTTGAATTCCCCGCTTTTGTTGCTACCTGTTTGTAGGTCAAAGTCTTCCCTTTTGGGATTTTTTTTACGATATTACGAACACGGTCTGCAAATGTGATCATACGCCAAGCGAAGCCTGACCCTTTTTTGTATCTTTCGGGGCAGCAAATGCCATTAATTTCTTCCCTACGGTCTCACGGTATTTGCAGAAATCACATTCGGGCCCTGCTGGGGGTAAAACATCAGCGTCAAGACACGCCTTCAGTGAAATAAGGGTGTCCTCAATCCATTCTGTGGTGCCGGTATACGGAACTAAGGTAAGTTCAAAATCTAACTTCCCATCAAATGCTTTACGATCTTTGGTGGCGTTCGCATAAAACCAATATCCGGTGGAAGAAACCTTGAATCCGTTTTGCCGCAAAAGCCACTGATAGATTTCCATCTGTCTCTTGTAGCCGCGATGCCAGTCTTCGTCGAGACTTTCTATTCGAGAATCTTTGCTCGTCGCCTTGTAGTCAATGACAATGAGCTCTCCATCTTTATTTACCCAAATATCGTCAACACCACCTCGGACCGTGAAGCCCGTCGGCTTGTGAAGATATTGAACGCCTTGATTTAAGGCATTTCGCCACTCATCCATTTTTGCATGTGCAAATGGAATTGCATCCAGACCATATTCTTTGGCCAGTGGGTGTTGAGTGCCTTTCGCTCGATGAACGTCAAGTTCTTTTTTTAAAAGAGCATCTACAGCCGAATTTAAGTTGAATGGAAAGCCGGGAGGGCGGGCGGTGCCGAGCTTGTTATCAATATAAAAACAGCGCGCACATTCGCAAAAGAGGTCGATTTTGCCGCGAGAAAGAGTCCATTTTGAGCCGCCATAGTTCCAATTGGGATTACGATCAGGTTTATAAAATCCGCTCATGTGGAGAAAGTATATCACTCGCACCTCAACTAGTATATTTTAGAGGCTTTTACTTTCGGCATCATGCAACTGAGGCGAAGATGTCCAGTGCTTGAATCGATTTTCGATGTACCACATGCCGGTAAACATGACGAGTGTGAGCAATTCCGTAAATATCGCAACCGCGTACATGCCGAATCCGACCGCGACCCCAAGTGCGGCGGCTATCCAAAGTCCCGCGGCAGTCGTTACTCCGTGCAAAGTGTCTCCGCGAAAAATGATGAGACCTGCGCCTATGAATCCTATTCCTGTCACTACCGCCGCCGCCATATGTGTTGGATCAAAATTAACCACACCAAGATACGCCGTATTTACAAAGTTGCCGGACACTACGAATAAGCATGCGCCAAGGGAAACCAGACCAAACGTGCGAGTTCCTGCGGGTTGTTTCGCGATAACCGCTCTTTCCGTACCGATAACAGCACCAAGCACCATTGCCAAAAGTAGTTTCGAAAACATCACGATATTTGGGTCGGCAAACTGTTCGGCTCCGTGCATATTTATAATCTCAGCGTATAGGGTTTATTAAATTCAGCAAGCGCCGCGACTGCGCAGACGTTAAACTAAATCCCGCACAGACGATTAGCTTCTTCCAAAACGATGGGTATTTTATCTGGTTTTATGCCAAAGTCCTGTAAAAGATGTGGCGCCTGAATGCTTTTGCAGAGAACTATTTTTTTGTCGAGCAAATGTCGTTTCTGTGAATCTGAAATCGAGGTAAGGCATGTAATGGGGTGAACTTTTGCTTCCTCAATAAGAGCTAATAGGCCGCGCGTACGCGGATAATCCCATCCCAAGAGCGTAAGTCCTGCACATTGCGCGTAGCGAACGGCGTTTCTTGTGAATTGGGTGTTCGTCACAAGCCAGCCTTCATCGACTCTCGAAGCGGCCAGTGGAGCGTGTTTAAGATCTTCGTAACGAGCGTATACGTAGAGGGCATCTTTAATATCGGTCTTTCCAGATGGATCATTATGAAACTTGGCTTCAATGCCAATGCGTCTGCCGTTTTTTTCAGCAAGAACGTCCACCTCGTGAGGAGCACATCGCCCCGTCAGCGCGACACCCGTAGAGGTTCTCCATCCGTGAGCGCGCAATATTTCAGCAAGAAATTGCTCGAATGGAAATCCCGATGGGCCGAGTGCAAAAACCGCACGCTTGATAGAGTAACGAGCAGCAACAGGCATAGTTTCTTCACTGCGCAATATCTCAAACGCATGTGTGTAAATGTCTTCCGTACGAATGCCGGGGCGCAGCTCTTTTAAGACATGTAAAAGAATGCGGGCGCGAACGGTCGATGTGGCGCCCGCCAGTTCCAATGAGTGCTCCAGTTTTGCGGGATCAAAGAGTTCAAGTTCGCCGTCTGCTTTTACTACACTGAAGGACATACTCAATTTATTTTAGGCATGGGAAAGACCGCAAGTGGAAGCGTTTCATCATCGAGCGTCGCGACGAAATGCACACCCGAAGATGGGGCAAAAACCGTCGTTCGAAATACTCGTGGAGTCGGAGAGACCACGCACGGTATGGAAGGTTCTTGCCATGTAGAAAATATCAAGGAAAACTCGGAGGAATTACTTTGCCGTACTTTCAGAGCCAGCTGATCGCATGAAGACGAGACCGTTACAATTCCGGAAAGAAAATGGGAGCCGGTACCAAGCACATCTCGCACCACAATTGGCGCTCTGGCGGGCGTCGTCGCGTTCAAAGTGAGACCCGTCTCCACGTAAATTCCATATACAATTAAAAAAACGATTGCCCATATCCAGAACGCTCGGGAAAAAATGTCTGACATGCGTGCAGTTTATAAGGGATACCCGGCACTTGATAGCCTCGGTCTGTGTATAGACTTTAATCTAAAATTCCTCCACCTAAAACGACGTCGTTTTTGTAGATTACTAGCGACTGTCCGGGTGAAATTAGCATTTTCTCATCAAGAGCAAATATTGCACCACTGTCCACAATAGTAACGAGGGCTTTAACTGCAGGCCCACGGTACCTCGTCACAAGGTGTGCGCTAAATGATTTTTGAGTCGAAGGAGTTAACCAGTGCATCGCACTCACGCGTGCATTTTTATTAAGGGCATCTTCTCTTTTTTTCGAAACTGTAATCGTATTTTTTTGCACCGAGATGTCAGTAATGAAATATGGCTCGCCGGAATTGTTTCCAACCGTAAACCCGTGCCGCTCACCGAGCGTGTACAGAGCGGCACCTTCATGCGTACCTATAGTGCGCCCATCAGAATCGATGACGCTCCCATCAGAAACATCTATAAAGCGTTTCAAAAAGTCTCGCATCGAGACATCTCCCACAAAGCAAAGACCCTGGCTATCGGGTTTCTTCGCTACTGGTAATCCGAGTGCCAGCGCTTTTTCACGAACTTCGATCTTAGTTAAATCTCCGACCGGGAAATATATTTTTGCTAAGTCATCTTCTGAAAGTCCGTATAAGAAATAGGACTGATCTTTGGATGTGTCGAAGCCTCGCATAAGTACGTTGCGGGTTTGCTCATGATGAATACGGGCGTAGTGACCTGTGGCGATCGCTTCAGCTCCTTGCTCGAAGGCCCATTTTTTAAAGCTACCGAATTTAATCACACTATTGCACAAGACATCGGGGTTTGGCGTCTTCCCAGACTTATAATTTTCCACCATGTCCCGAATAACTTCATTAAAATACTCGCGCGAAAGATCAATTTCAAGAAAAGGAATCTTCAAGCTGACCGCAGCTCGCTTAGCATCAAGTCGATCATCGCGCCACGTGCATTCTAAAAATTCCGGACTCCATATTTTGATGAAAACCCCGGTAACGTCGTGCCCTTGCTCCTTGAGTAACGCGGCAGAGACAGCGCTGTCGACGCCCCCGGAAAGTCCTACAAACACCCGTGCCATATCGGTGTAGCTTGTGGCCAGAACGAAAAAGAATCAAGTTTGGTATCAAGTAAGGCCTGCTAATTTCTTCATCCCTCATGTTCCCAAGTACAGATGCTTTTTCTCTAAGTGCTCCTCATAGGTTTTACTAAAATACGTAACCCCATTGCGATCCGCCAAGTAGTACAGATATTGACTTGGGGTTGGATGAAGTGCCGCATCAATGCTGTCTAAGCTCGGACTCCCAATGGGACCGGGAGGGAGCCCTTTGTGAACATAGGTGTTATACGGAGAATCACTCCTGAGATCTTTCATAGTCAAATCAAAAGTACCCTTGCCAATGGTATATAAGAAAGTGACGTCCACTTGCAACGGGATATTTTTTTTAAGTCGGTTCCACAAAACACCCGAGATCATGCGTCGATCTTCTGCATCATGTGCTTCGCGCTCAATGATGGAAGCAAGGGTTATGATTTCAGAAAGCGAGTGAGTGGAAGAAGCCACCGGAGGGTTAAGTTTCTGTATATGATCTTCGAAATTTTGCCGCATTGACTGAATCACCATGCCCTCTGTTGCGTTTGGCAAGAAAAAATAGGTGTCGGGAAATAAAAACCCCTCTTCAGGCTCTGCGGCGGCAATAAATACGTCTGATTTAAAACGAAGAAGCTGTTCTGAAAATATTTTAGCCATTTCTTTTGTTGTAGCACCCTCGTGGATTCGGATCTTTGTTGGTTCGAGCCCGTATGCTCCGATAGAAACGGC
>JAYTPG010000061.1:0-4585 GCA_043747375.1 Candidatus Kaiserbacteria bacterium
AGCGCTCGTCCGCCAGAGGGCGGACTCACTGCACTCCTCCACGGAGAACCGAACGCGGTTCCCCGACCCCCTCCACTCTTTCGCATTCATCCCCGCAGCAGAGCTGCGGGGATGAATGCGTAAATATTAAACAGACGGGGCCGAAGCTCCGTCTGTTTGGTAAGAAAAGTGGGCCAAAGTAATTAGCCATGAAGTTCATTCCCGTGTTTGTGGTGGAAAAAAATATGTTGCGAACGCGATGTCCCAAAATTCAAATTCTGGGCGGCGCGTGACGTAACAAACTTTCAAAAATTGCACCAGCGAACGCGGGTCAGATTCTTCAAGACCGAAAACTCTATCCACTTCCTTACTCAAGGGAAGTTTGACCGCGTAACCGAAATCAATCAGCGACGTGGCCGGTCCGTACGATGTTGTCATGGTACACCTCCAACCCTCATCAGACACCCAATGACTCAAACATGCAAACGGTAACTGTGTTTTAAAATTCTTGTAGCAAACGAGGCACCTTGTGGGTGCCTCGTCGGAGGATGTGTGAGGCTTTTCGCAAAATTCAGAATTTTGCGGAAATGACGTGACATAAGCCACGGACCTCAACGTCTTTGATCGCGCGCTGTGCACGCAATCGATGAGGATCTCCAAATACGTTGACAACGATGAGTCTCTGCCACGCAATGACAAACTGCCACGGCATACAACAAGCCTCAACGTACAAGTCCATCATATTCTTCGATTTCTCACTTCGGCGAGGATCAGTCATGAAATGTCCTCCTTAGCCAACTGGTCCAGGGTAAGTAAACACCTTGAATAAAAACTCGCAAATGCAAAGTGTGCTTTGAGGTTGCAAGCGAATGACCAGCTACCTATCAATCCCGCTCAAGACTCTCTGTTAGGACCAAGGAGGCGCAGTCGCCGCGATCTTCGCGGCATGCTCGTCGTGCATTTTTATCATTCTTTTGATGATAAGGATGAGCAGCGTCGAAGTCGCAAGAAGAGCGACCGGTGTCGACGGGTCAGACCCGGCAAAGCCAAATGCGGTCCCAAAAGCACAGAGGGCTGGCAACATGCTTGAATCACAGGTATTTTCTGGCAGAGGGACAGTGGAAGCTGCAGCAAATTGCTGCCTTTCGGGACGGTAAAGAATGTCTGCCGGACTAAGATTTTGTTTTTGTGCTTCATTCGCAAGCGAATCTACAAGGGCCTGCATTTGAGAAGGCGGAATATGCGCAGTGCGCGGGTCGGATAGAAGCGATGACCAAATCGCAACATGCAGATCGTCTTCGGACGAAGTCTGGGCGTGCACGAAAAGAGGTACAAGGAATATGGTAGCTGCGAGGAGGATAAGCCCCGAGAAAATTCGAGAGTGCGAGGAATACATTCACCCATTATCTTCCCTATCGAAATTAGAGCAACGCGGTCGTGTGCACAAAAGAAGCGGCCCGCCGAAGACGGACCACAAAAAAACCGGATTTTACTACATCATCTTCACGTCGATCGAAACACCAGAAGGCAGGTCCATGTTTGTGAGAGCTTCGATTACCTTGGCTTCAGGATTCAAAATGTCTATCATGCGCTTGTGAATGCGCATCTCGAACTGCTCGCGAGAGTCCTTGTCGATGAACGCGGCACGGTTCACGGTGTACTTTTTGATATCAATTGGAAGAGGAACAGGGCCAACCACCTCGGCATTATAGCGGGCCGCGGTATCAATTATTTGTTTGACTGACTTATCGAGAACAGCATGTTCGTACGCGCGGACCTTTATGCGCAAACGAGTCGGGCCAGCGGCACTTGCCGCTTTCTTTGCCCGCGGTGCGCGAGCCTTTTTAGTCCCTGTTTCTGCTGTCATAGAACGAAGAGAGTATGCACTATTCCGCACAAAAACGCAACTTTTGGGCTTGCCCGCCTCCCCCTTTGTGATAGCGTTAAGTTTGGCCTTTGAGCACAACAAGAAAGTGAGGAACCAATGGCATTACTTGAGCAGTTCTTTGAAGAACAGCCTCCAAGCCAAGAGGCGAAACGTACAACCTGGTTGACTAATTGTCCTTATTGTAACCTTCCGGTGGGTACAGAATATGTTGTGGTTGACGACATGATCATCACCAGAACCGTCATTCATTCCATTTGGAACGGCAACCAGTGCGTAGGAACTTGGTCGATGCTAGAAGCGAAGCCGCTTCACCCATGGCTTTACTACTGGACCAGGAAGTGGGAAGACATATGGGACAAGATCGCATGAGCGATCCGCATGCAAAAAGAAAAGCCCTCGCGATTGCTTGGGCTTTTCACTTATAAAGAAATCTTCTTGAGAGCGTAAAGAATGGTCCCCCTGCCAGAGACCCAGTCCGCGACATGTTCAGTAACTGGTAAAGCGGATTGCTACAATACCAAGATTTTAGGCGCTGCGAAGACTCCTTTTCCTTACGTAAAATAGTACTGCTCCAAACGCGATTATGAGGAGAATGACAGGCCCCGCCAAAAATGGCGTGAGAAACGCCGTGTATGCGGGCTTATGGAAAAAAGTCACTTTTATTTCAGGAATGGTGCGATATGCGTCAAAGATGTCGCTGAGCCCAAATGATTCAGATTCTCCCACCGCCAGACTGTAGGCGCTATCATTTTTCGTACTTCCTACCCCGATTTGATACGTGCCAGCCGGAATCACACTACGAAATTCAGGACCTTTGAAATAATTGTCCCCGGAAAACGGCTCAAAAAAAGGAGTCCATGGTCCTTCCAGGCCATTGAGAATAGCAAAAGGCGTTTCTGGATGCGCGACATCGATAAATACTACTGAAACATCTTTCTTAGCTCCGGCGACGTCCGGCACCAGAATGTTCATGTAAAACGTAAACGGCTCCGCCGATGTAATCTGAAATAACTGCGGTTTGCCGTTCAACTGACCATAAAACACCTTTGAAACCTCAGGCTGTTCTATCAAGACGAGCGCCCCATTATCAACAATTCTCGGCTGGTGAGCAAAGGCGACAAACGGAAAAGAGAGTCCTGCGACACCAAGCAAAATGGAAAACAGCGCCTGTCTCATGTTAATTAAACATACCACAACGTACGTGAAATATGGATGAATGGCCTACATGGGCTCTACGTCCAAAGAGAAGAGAGCGCCCCAGAAAAAAGTCTAGTGAAATTTTTTCCCTTGCCTCAACATTACAAGAATCGCTTCAGTCCTTCTCGCTCGCGTTTCGAGTTTTTTTGCTGTCTGTAGCCGCCAACCAATGGCGTACAAATTCGATTTATTAAGTGTGGAATAAAACGCCAATGTTTTTTTATCTTTTCGTACTTGGGCAAGAAAATCTCCCGGGATCTTCATATTGGCCGGCGAATCATACGCCCGCTCCCAGCGACCATCTTTTTTAGCCGCGGTTACGTGTGCCATCCCTGCGAGAGTCATTTTCTTCTCTCTGATAAGCCGCGCAACATGTTCGCGATTTCTCTTAGACCAAATACTTTTCTTCCCGCGAGGTGAAAATTTATGCAAGTACGATGCGTCGTCTAGTTTCTGCGGAACACTATCGATCCACCCGTAACACAGGGCCACGTCAAGAGCTTGTGCGTAATTTATTGATTTTTCTCCAGAAGATTCCGTATGCGCTTTCTTTAAAAACCGCACCCAAATCCCTTTGGAGAGAGCATTATTTTTCTTTAGCCATGTCTCAAATGCTACGGGTGTTTTGAAATTTCGAATTTCCATGCCGAGATTGTAGCAAAAACGTCCTCAACAAAGAATCAGTGTGTGCCTTCTCGCAACGGCAATGATGCATTCATTCGAGAAAAAGACTGGCGGAAATGTACACATTCTTGAATACAAGTCCATATTTACGCGTCATTTGAGTTACGGGTTTACACAATATACAATGAAGTTACTTTCAAAATATCATGAACGAATCGATCTTCTCTGGGTCAGAATTAAATTTAAATCCCAGATTCATCCGCCACCAAATCATCACCGAGACGAATAGGCTCGCTATTGCACGCCCCATAGACGACTATACGCTCCTTCAAAAGTTAAAGGCGACGCAACGACAATCTGCTTTAGACGTCGTGACAAGTGCGAATGAGTACATTGCTTCGTTCGCTCAGGTTGCTTTTCATACTTCTGCGGCCTGGAAAGCGACGGTCGAATCCCGTTCTGACCTAAAAGAAATAATTTCCTTACTTGGTCGAAATGCTGACGCGCCACTCACTTCCTCCGAGAGCAATCTCATTCGAGAAACGCTTTCTCACACTCCCCGAATAGCATTAGTCCCGATCTCCCAACCGAAAGAAAATACATTCGAACAAACTATTGGGCAATCTGAACAATTGAGTGATCAAAAGAATATCGCCACGCAACCACCTACGTCCATTTCTGAGACAGTCTCAAATAACGAGAATCTAGTTCCCCGCGGTGAGACGACGCCTAGATCATTTGAATCATCTCGTACCCCACCGTTACGTATCGAGCATATAAATCCATTAGATAAAGTAACAATGGGAGCAATTCGATTTGTCTTAGGGATCGTGCATGAGGAATACAAACGTGCGGCAACCTATTTCTCCCACCGCGGCGCACAAACGCGCTCCATTA
>JAYTPG010000062.1:0-13429 GCA_043747375.1 Candidatus Kaiserbacteria bacterium
CTGCAGGGTCTTAGTGAACAAATCTCGGCCTTGTATTCGGGGTTATTTTTTCCCAAAGTGCCTAATAATATATGCCGAGCGTTGTCGGCCTGTGTGTCCCGTTGGGAAATGGCCCGCATTCCTATGATAGAAATACCAGCCAGCAGAATGTCTTACGGCCGCCATAGCGGTCGTAACATCTGCGAACAACAGGCTCGTGCTCGAGATAGCGAAGAGCAGTGCTATTTTCATCATTCACTCCAGAGTGCTTGTGTTTTGCGAAGTCAAGAGACGTCGCGGGCCGCAAAATAACACAAAATTACACTTTTGGCAATAAGTACGCTGTCTTCGATCGGTCGTAGCAAAAAAACTCCGATCGGGAAGAGACTCTTAGGGGCGCGGCCTCCTTTGTTTTCGATAGTCCCGTTTTATACAGACATCACCCTTGTAGAAATGTACGCCAGTGTAATACTGCCACTATCTATGAAGAGGATCGACATATTTACATTCGGCATCCCGCTGTCGCTTTCGTTTATCTTAGCGGGAATTCCTGCATTCGCTCTTGCGCAAGAAATTGAAGTTACCGGAAGCACTGCGCCACTCATTAGTCTTGGCTATTTTCTCTCCAGTCTCGGTTTTTTTTGCGCCACGGGCATGATGATCGTTGCCGTAAAACAATTCGGGAGGTCACCGTTCGCTGACGCTTTATTTCATTTTATAGTCGGCACTGCTGTTTTTTTTGCGGTAACAATGTTCGAGACCTTGGGACCAGATTTTTTTAAGATCTCCGAAGAGTCCATGGATTTCTGGTGGCACTTAATGTTTTTTATCGCGATGATTTCGTATTTCAAAGGCGTGAGCGCACTCGTTTCCATCGCTAGCGACGACCCCGCATCTTCCGGAGTTCCGCTCACGGCATCTCTGAAGGCAAGTGGCGGACTTCTCTGGGGAGGAATCGTAACGGCACTTCTTGTAGGAATTTTTAGTTTTGCACACATTGCCGAACCGCTTTCTCGCGCATATCTCGATTCACCTCTAGGCACTTTCGGACTTCACCACTTTCTCGCCTGTGCTCTTGCAGGCGCGGTTGGATGGTATCTGTTTCAGTCCAGAAAGAACCTGGGTCTTATAGGTAGTTCCATCGCAACGCCCTTTCTGGTCGCGATATGGGCATTCTCACTTCAGCATTTGTGGGAGTTACAATTCGAGAGCTGGAGAACCATTAGTGTCTCTCCCGAACTTGGCGAGGGCGGAGAAAAGATATTTCTTATCATCGCCGCTTTTGGCGTCACCCTGGCCGCATATCGGCTCAAAAACTTTTCAAAACAATAAGAGTCCCGATTTTCTCATCGATGGCATTTCTTCCAAATTGAAAAACAGAATCCGAGTGCTTTGAGAGATGCATCAGGTACTTTCTGTTATTTCGCTGCGGCAATATTTACGAGCCAGTCAATGCCAAACTGATCGGTGAGCATGCCAAACATGTCACCCCACGGAGCTTTCGCCAGGGGCATACTAATTTTTCCGCCCGCTGAAAGCTTATTCCAATATTCCGTTAGCTCATTCTCGTTGTCGCCACTCAATGAAATAGAAATATTACTCCCGCTTGCATGCGTCATTCCGGGAGGCGTGTCCGAAGCCATGATAGTGATGCCATTTTCTACTATAAGTGAGGCGTGCATGATCTTGTCTGCAAGAGACTCATCGGTCGGCATGCCACCTTCTTTAAATGTACTCAGGGTGAGCTCTCCACCAAAAACAGTTTTATAAAACTCCACCGCTTCTTTTGCGTTACCTGCGAAGCTGATATAGGGGTTAAGTTTGCTTAGCATATTTCATTTATTTATTTTAATAAACACTCTTATATGATAACTAAAACGGCGATTATGGAAAGTATGCGAGCGCGAACCCCGTCAACCTCAAATCGACAGCAAAAAAGAAAATTATTTTAGTCTGATTTTTGTCTAGGTGTCACCTACAATATTTTGCCCTCAATATGTTATATCACCGAAAGAGGGTATTGCTGATGCTATATTTGCGGGATGGAAAAGGGTCCAAAATCGAATTCCATTCGTTCGCTTGCAGTGGTTGCTGATCTTGCCGGTTCAAATCTAGCCGATGGAGCGTCACTTGATCTAAACCGAATAGGAAAGGGAACTGACCCCGCTGTCATTATCGAAATAATGCGACCTATAACTGAAATGCGCGATAATATTACCGAATCAGTTGCCGTGAGCGTTAATAACGGGGCAACGTTTTTACGGGCGAAAGTTTTTCCGTCGATTTCTAATAATTTCAATATCGAGCCTATAAAGTGCCTTAAAAGCTTGTCCGTTTTGACCCAGGTGACACCTAGATTCTAGGTGTCACCTAGAAATCAAAGCCAAGGCGGCTTAGGCTATAAGTCAGGTTGCAAGTCAAACCGCGTGGTATTCTGGTGAGGATGCCTCCGTTCAATATGCCTAATATGCCCATGCTGGGCATGCAGGAGTCGGAAAACAACCTGCTCAGTATTCTCATTAATATTGCGTTTGGATTTGTTGCAGGGCTGATGATTTTTCTCGGAATAAAGCCAGTAATTTCCTATGGCTCAGAGCTTGCAGACGCGTTCATAAAGATGACGGGCTACGGACAACAAATGACTGGCTTTGGTTTCGCGAGTGCGGCGCCGTTTGTGGTCCTCGCTCCGCTCGGCGGCATGGTCCTGAAACAACTTTCCTCGGTCCGCTCGATCAAAGGTTTTACGTATTTTATGCTGGCGGTGTTGGCCGGAGCCGCAATTGCGTTTGTAACCCAAGGTTATTTTGCGCACCTCATTTCAGTGGGCGTGTAGGAAAATTTCTACACCATCTTCACAGAAAGGCAGCGAATTCGTCGTGTATAGGAAGCAACTTCAAGACCCTCTCGCTTTACAAACAACCCCGTCTCGAGCTGGAAAAAGACATAAAATGTGACACTATTCAGGCATGTCGGACTGGAAAAAGTTCCAAGATAGAGTTATACGGTTTCGCGACGAGCGCGACTGGAAACAATTTCATAATCCCAAGGACATGGCGCTCTCGCTCACGCTAGAGGCTGCCGAGGTGCTCGAGCATTTTCAGTGGAAGTCTGTCGATGAGGTGAAGGAGTATGTGCAGACCCACAAAGATGATATTGCCGAAGAATTATGTGATGTCTTATATTGGGTCGCGGCGATGAGTCATGACCTCGGCATAGACATCCCCGAAGCATTCGAAAAGAAGATGCAAAAGAACGAAGTGAGATACTCAGTGGCAAAATTTAGAGGTAACCATATCAAGTACAATAAGTTGTAAGATATGGTGCTTGTCGATACATTTCCATTTGATAAACAGAAACTTGATGAGATCCGAAAGTATAATTTCGGTCTGAATTGGCCCGTTGTCTATCTTCAGGAGAACGGTCAAGAGATGTACATCGGACAAACCACAAGTCTTTTTAGTCGAAGCAAACAGCATTTAGAGAATCCAGACCGGCTTCGATTAAAAAAGATTCACATTATTACAGATGAGGAATTCAACATGTCATCGGCGCATGATTTTGAATCTCTTTTAATTCAATATATTTCAGCCGACGGTCAATTTAAGCTGCAAAATGAAAACGGAGGGCTCATTAATCATAACTACTTTGACCGAGAAAAATATCTTGCAAAACTTGAAACCGTTTGGCCGCAACTCAAGATCAAAGGTCTTGTCAAACACGAGGTAAAAGATATCCGCAACAGTGAGTTTTTCAAATATTCTCCATTCAAGGCTTTAACAGAAGATCAGCTAGCGGTGGCTGAGGATCTCGAGAAAAGCATCCTAAAGGGATCTAAAGTGACCCATGTTGTGCACGGAGCACCGGGAACGGGAAAATCTATTCTCGCCCTCTATCTACTGAAATTATTAAGAGATAAGAAAGAGACACGTCATCTTAATACGGCGCTCGTAGTACCAATGAGTGGGCTTAGAAATACTCTTCAGAGAGTGCTAAAAAGGATTCCAGGAATGGGTACGAAAATGGTAATTGGCCCAAGTGACGTAATAAAAGAAAAATACGATCTGCTCATTGTAGATGAGGCACATCGTCTTCGTCGAAGAGTAAATCTTACAAACTTCCCGTCATTTGATGGAACAAGCAAAGCGTTGCGGCTTGGCAAAGATGCGACACAGTTGGACTGGATAATGGAGTCCTCGAATCAACAAATACTTTTCTACGACGAAAAACAGAATATTGTTCCTGGCGACGTACGTCCCGACAACTTCTCTAAACTTAACCCTGTCCACCATGATTTAGTGAGCCAAATGCGCGTGGAAGGAGGGGAAGACTATTTGAAATTTATTGATGATTTGCTTGAGCTTACGCGGTCGGTAAAACCGATGTCATCGAGATACGAATTTAAGATTTATTTAAACATCCGAGACATGGTGCGGGACATAAGAATCAAGGATGAGCAGCATATGCTTTCGAGGGTGGTTGCAGGATATGCTTGGTCTTGGAATACCAAAAGAGGTAAGTCCGGACATGACATAGAAATTGATGGGATGAAATTAGTTTGGAATAGTACAAATATCGATTGGGTAAATTCAAAAAACGCAATCAATGAAGTCGGGTGCATACACACTGTTCAAGGATATGATTTAAATTATGCGGGAGTTATCATTGGGCCAGAGCTTTCATATGACGAGGAAAAAGACGAACTAATAGTTGATGAGAAGAAATACAAGGACATCAATGGAAAACGCTCCCTGACTGAGCCGAATGAGCTCAGACGCTACATTATAAATATATACAAAACATTATTGACTCGAGGTATAAAGGGAACGTATGTATACGTCGTCGATGAGAAGTTAAGAAATAAAATTAATGACCTTATGTTAGGCAGTGAGGTCGAGTTCAAACCTCAGCTTCCAAAATTGGTAAAGTCACCTATTACTATCGAAATGCTTCGAGTGCCGGTGGTTGGCTCAGTGCCGTGTGGTGCGCCAATGTTTGGAGAAGAAAATATTGAAGAATATGTCATGGTCGAAAAGTCAAAAATAAAACCAGGATACAAGTATTTTATTTTACGAGCGGAAGGAGATTCGATGAATCTAGCGGGAATCAACGACACTGATTTGGTTCTGTGTCGTCAACAAGAAAAGGCAGATACGGGCGACCGTGTTGTTGCATTGCTCGGCGACAATGTCACGATAAAAAGATATGGTGCGCGCGAGAACGGAGTTCGTTTGCGGTTGCCTCAAAGCACAAATAAAAACCATCTCCCGATAACACCTGGAGAGGGCGATACAGTACAGGGGATAGTCCAGGAAGTTCTTGCCCAAGAGTCATAAAAATGGGACTTTTATACTCTAATTCGCGCGAATAGGCGAATAAGGACTGGTGTGATACGGTGGCGCTGTGAAAATGGACGAGAAGATCCTCGAACGGTATTTGAAATCCTTGGCCAATCGCCGGAGGCTCGCTATATTGCGGGTACTCCGGTCGCGTAAACTAGCCTCTGTCGGGCAGATAGCAGAAGACATACAGCTATCCTTGAAGGCGACATCAAAGCACCTCATTATTATGTATGCGGTGGGTATTGTAGAAAAAGAACAACAGAGCTTGACAGTAAATTATCGTCTCGCGGCCAGCTTGGTGGAACCTGTTCGCACCACACTTTCACTTCTTTAAGCATGAGAGGGCTTTACGATTTATTCTCTAATTCGCGCGCGACCAATATTTCTCGACCGTGTACGGTCGTAGAAATATGAAGTACTCTTGTGGTAAATAGGCGAATAGTTGCGCGGCTACCATTACTTCGTCCCTTTTGGGAGGGTAGAAAATATTTTTAAGTAGCGTTAACTTTTTCAAAAACTGCGCATGAGTCGTAGAAATATGGCTCAATTGCAGACATTGATCGGCGCAACAGCCGGTAAAAAATGGCTATATAATTCATGAGTGGCACACCTCGAATCCCTCATGAATGTATTTGGGACTGACAAGACGATGAAACTCCTGGTTGACGCTACGGAATTGGCGGAAAGAAAGCCGGAAGTTGGCTGGGGGGATATTCAGGAAGAATTGAAGGTTGGAGCGAGCGCCGCGTTCGCAATTATGGACTGGTTAGCAGACAATCATAAGGCGCAATGGAAGGTCACTAATCACTGGGTTCGCGCCGGACGCACCTATGTGTTAAATAATCCTGCACCCAGACTCGAAGAAATGGCAACATTTTTACGTGTCGGGGAGCAGCGCTCTTTTGCAATAATGAACGCCCTCATGAAAAAAAAGCTCATTACCGTTAACACGAACTACTTTTTTCAAGAACTGTAAAAATGACGAACTTCAAGGGGCTTGTGCGTCAACTGAAAGTGATGGGCAAGAGGTTTCGAGGAAGGTGCGAGCCTGAGCTCATTGAGCAAATTTTATACGTAGATCCAATGACCGCCGTTCGACTTTCGCAATATGCCGAAGAGCATCTCGGCTTGTATTGGAAAAATAAAAGTGACTGGATTCGATAGAGTGGAAACCGTTTACTTCATCAATCCCTTTAGCACGCCTGCAGGAGTTACTTTTAAAACTACTGTGGCGCCGACCGAGGGGGGCGTGGTAAATGCCTCGCCCGGCTTACGATCGGCAAAATTCACCCGAAGCTCTTTCGAGTCGGCATGAATTTCCGTTGATTGTGGAGCAATGCGGTCACCGATGAAAAAAGCGTTGGTGGTAGTAAATCCGGTCTCGTTTTTGAGTGCCACAACTGCATAATAGAAAGTGGCACTACCACCAGAATTTTGGGTAACCAAGTATGCCGTGTCCGGGAGGCCATCCCCATTTAGATCACCGACTGCCTCGTTGCCGAAATAGCGGACAGTCACCGTGGTTTTGGAGCCTGGCGCAGCTGGCTTTTGCGAAAGACCGTTCTCCAAAGTAACCGGTGTGCCATTCATAATGAATGTAGAATTTTTGCCGTTGAAAGCCCCTGGCGCGGTGGAGGATGATTTCGAACCAGCTAACTGTGTAGTGAGATAGACAATTCCAGCGGCGAGTATAAGTAAGACAACAATGCTCGTCATTAATGATGTTTTCTTCATACTAAATATTATACCAAATAATCGTATCTCGGAGAATATTAGGCTTTCATTAAGTTATTCGCCGCTCGAATAAGATGCGACTGCTTCTTTGTTCCGAACGCCCAGAAAAGTCCTAATTTTTTCGTTATAATAGGAATTATGAAAAACATAACAGGAATAGGCGGATTCTTTTTCCGATCAAAAGACCCTAATGTACTAAAAGATTGGTACATCAATGTCCTTGGGGTGGATGTTCAAGAAATGGTTTGGCAACAACACGCGGGACCGACTGTTTTTGAACCGTTTAAAATGGATACCGATTATTTCGAAAGCGACAGGCAATGGATGTTAAATTTTAGAGTCACCGACCTGAAGAAACTCACGGAAGATCTCAGATCGAAGGGGGTCGAAGTCATCACCAAGGAGGAATGGAATTCCATGCCGGAAGTCGGTACGTTTGCTCGCATACATGACCCGGAAGGAAACCCCATTGAGCTGTGGGAACCGATGTCGACGACATAAAGCATATGTGGAATTGAGATTTAAAGAATCAAGAAGAAGGCTTTTGCGAAATTTAGGCCTCTGCGCCATTAGGTTTCCAATGTGAAATCTTAGCGAAACGAATATAATATTTTACGAAGAAGCTACTCGACATCGGAGTCGACCGCCGACGGATCCACGAGAAAACCCGCAAGGTCGAGACGTCCGACTATCATTGCGTAGCGCATATGTGAACGATCAGTAAACGACGCGATGCTTTCAATTTGTTTGTCACGAAGCTTAAATGACAGTTTCACCATACTCCTCATTTGTGTTCCGCTTCCAGCGGAGACATGCACCTTTTCTCCATGCACCTCAAGACCCAATTCCTGTACAAGTTCAGCGTCAATTGATGTGCGATAGGCACCGGTATCAATTTTTGCCAGTACGGACTTTCGTTTTTTTGTACCGATAATAACGACTTTCTCGATCACGGAAAGAATATTATGTTCGACTCGTACGTCCGAAAGTTCGGGCGCAGCAAAAAGTTGCTGGCTCAGTTCCACGCCTTGCTCGGGAGATTTTACTTCGAGTTCTGCGACGCGCTCGAGTCTTGTGCGCAATGATGCGCGATTTGCGAGCTGGATACTGAGGCCGGGACGGGCATTGATTTCCAGAATGAGCGGTCCCATTTTTTCATCTATGACAATGTCTATGCCCGCGTAACCAAGGCCCGAAGCGTCTTGCGCTCGCGCCGCAATCAGGAGCATGTCTTTCCAAAAAGGTATCTTGATGCCGTTTGTCTTCATTCGCGTCCCGGGGATATAATTTACGTCATCATCGTATTGAATAGCGCCGATCGTAATACCGGTGCGCAGATCTATACCCATACCAAGTGCACCCAGATGCAAATTGGCTTTCCGCTGCGACTTTTCTGTAGGCAAACGCAGCATTGCCATGATGGGGACTTTATTGCAGACAATGATGCGAATGTCAGGCACGCCGCCCGTCAATTTACGAAATGTGCTCGACACGACAAGGCGGTCTTCGCAAAAAGCTTTGTCAGGTGAATTATGTAGCGAAAATGCGCCATCAAGAATGTCGAATATATAAGCCTCGAGCGTCTTGCGCGTTATCTTTTCACCTTTCTCATTGAGCCCAGTGGTCCCATCCCATTCGGATATAAGCCGTATGCCTTCGCCGCCATAGCCTCGCGCGGGCTTTAATACGAACGTTTCGGGCATATCTGTCCAATCACTGAATCTGCGCGCATCGCCATGGTTTGCAAATGTCGCCAACAGTTTTGGCGTGGGTATATTGTGTTCTATCAGAAGCTTCTTAGTGGCGAGCTTGTCGTCTGCCAGCTCCTTGGCCCTCCGGTGATTGAACCGGTTCACATATAGAAAGTTGCGGGCGTTCATCCCGAGGACGAGTTTACTCACTGCCATATTGTTTAAATGAACGGAATCGAAGAAGCTCGAAAAGTCGCAGGCCGAAGTAACGACCCATGACAATGTTTATCGGAATGAGTATGAGGACTGTTTCCGGGTACAGGATGAGCAGGTCGCGCACGGTGTTCGACGTCGCGAGAAAAAAGCCCAGAACCCCGATTGCTATTGTCACGAGCGTAATTGTCGTAGCTTCGCGCATCGATTTGTGTAGCTGGATAGAAACGAGCGAATCACCAAGAAGTGTCATGATGAGGATAGGGAAAATAGAGACAGTCGCAATGTTGCCAATGCCGAGTTTAATGCTCACCGTGAGAGTCGCAAACACAAAAAGTGACAGCAGAAGCATTGAAAGCGACCTCTTGGGGAAAAACATAATAGGCACCGCACGAAGGAGCATGCGCGCAATGAGCGATGCAATGACAATAGAAGCGAGTATAATGCCGCCCAAGAGGATCCCGGTCGCAACGAGCGCATAGGAGAGAGCGATAGGTACAAGCATTTCAAGGCTCGGAAGTCCGATGACAACGCGGGTAAACACAACGACTGTCGAAAGGAATGGTAAAAGCAATATAAGGACTATTGTATTGAGGGAGATTCCCGCAAGAATAGAGTCTTGGACCCACCATGCGAAGAATGTGAATATACCAGGTTGTTCTACACGGCGTCGAGCCAAGAGTTGCCGTATAAAATTCTGATCAGGCGTATTTGAAGAGAGGGTAAGGTCGTTCTTATCGAAAATGAGACGCGAGAGGGAACTGCGGGAAGTTGCAATGAATAGCATGCTGGGGCTCTGAGCGATCGCGTCGTTTGCGCTTTGTGCAGATGCGTTCGCCGGCACCGCGACACCTATTGTAAGAACGAGAGTTGCGAAGAAATGACTATAAAGTAACCGAGCCAAGATGCGAGATGCCGCTATCCGTTGCGTCATTGTGATTATATTATTCGAATAATTAATTATGCGAGATTAAGTTTGTCATGCTTTACATGAAGATTCTCTTAACCATTTTTTTATTGTCTCACTTGACGCGAAATGGTAAATGGTAGAATTGCCATATGCCGCTTGCTATCGCACTTCTTGCTCATGAATCTTCGCCCACCGTTAGTGAAAACCTTGTCCCTGCTGCGCAAGCGCGCGGGCACAGTGTCTCCATTGTCGATTTCGCACAAAGCATACTCACTGATTTCTCGCACGACCCCTTCCTCCGATTACTCACGCAGGCGGACATAATCTATTATCGCACGACTGGCGTGGACCAGGCGATTTCGGGTAAGCTTTGCGCGTATTTACGGGCGCATCGCATCATCTGTCTTAATGGTATCTACGATAGATACCCGCATGTCAATAGAAAATCGTATCAAGCAATTCTCGCGGGCGAGTCCGGTGCCAGGTGTCCAAAGACAATAGCAGATTCCCGGCCAACATTTTCTCGCATTTCACAAATTCTCGGCGCGCCTTTTATCGCGAAACTCGACATCAGCTCTCAAGGACGAGATGTGCATCTCATTAGAAACGAAAGCCAGCTTGCGAGCATTCCGCCAGCCACCTCAACGAACGGCTATATCTATCAGGAGTACGTTCCGCACAAATGCGACTATCGAGTTCACATGCTCGGTCCAAAGGCAGTCGCCGCGTATCGGCGCATCCCCGCACAGGGCGATTTCCGCGCCAACGTTAGCCGAGGAGGCTCAATGGAAGCAGTCGATGATGATCAAAAGGAGAAATTATTCGCTGCGGCCGAAGAGCTCGCTCCACGATTCGAACTAGACATTTTCGCCATTGATTTCCTGGAATCAACAAGGGATGATTCACTATATTTTGCAGAAGCGAACCTCAATCCCGGCTGGGAAGCAAGCGACGAGCGTGAGACGGGCGTTGATCTTACAGCGCTCACCCTCGACTATATTGAGTCCAGGGCATATTAAACTCAGCCGCGAACATTTCTGCTTCCGATTTTTGCCAGCCCGTGCTAAGCAAGTCATCCTGATAAGTTACACCACCGGAAATTGCTAGAACGGGTGCCCATTCTTGGAGAAAAAGATTTGCTCCGTATCGTGCGACACTCAGGTCGTGGCTACAAAGTATGAATATGAAGTAAGATTTTTTGAGTTGGTGGTTGACGTGACCGTAGTCCCAGATGGTCTTCAATGCCTCGTCTTTAGTCATAACAACGATGCAATCGTACTTTTGAACTGGTCAAAGTCCGTGTAAATCTCGATAGGCATACCAAAGGCGGCGGCCCCGTCCCTGTTTTCAGGGTCGTCATCCCAGAAAATCAGTTCGCTCTTATTTACGCCCGTCTTCTCAAAGATGTGTTGAAAGAACGCGGCGTCGGGCTTCTTCAGACCGATGTATGCAGAAGAAAAAACAGCATCAAACGACGTGCCAAGTGCTCGATGCTCGACGAGGTTATCCGTACGATACTTCTCGTTATTAGTGGCTAGATAGGACTTCACACCCCGTTCGCGAAGCTGCTGGATAATCGGCTCAAAACGCTCGTCAATGAGGTTGTAAGTATCGGAAAACCAGTAATCGAGCAGAGCGTCTACGCCCTTGTCCCAGCCCTATGCCTCAAGGTGCTTCTGCAGCTCTTGTTTGAGGTCGGCCTTGCCGACAAGACAGAGCTGAAACTCATTACGGAAAAAATGGCTAGTCGTATCAGTCGAGATACCGTAGTCGTGTGCAAGGCGGCCACTGAAGCGCTCGCCATGAACTATCATCCCATCTGCATCAAAAATCAGTGTCTTCATAGTTTGAGTTTATCACTTTTGCCAGACGAGTACCGCGACCTGGAAAAGACCCATAAAAACTAGGGCGCATTACCAAGGATGACTATGACAAAAAGCTGCAAGAGCTGAAAGACAAACAGTATCGTCTCAACATCGAACTTGAGGAACACACAAAAGCCGACCACAACCAAAAACTCACCATTTTTCAAGTGTTTTCTATCACGCGCAGAATAAGCGCTATCTTCAAGGGTTCTAAAGTGACCGAGAAACGAGCGATTTTGAATTTCCTACTTCACCCGAAGGTAGCGGGCAAAAAGCTAACGTTTACAATGCAAAAACCGTTTGACGACATCCTCGAAATGACCGCCTGTCCTTCTTGGCTCGCCGTATGGGACGAAATCGGAACGGCTTTATGTGAGGACAGTCATACGAATCGCCGATGATACAATCAGGGCATTATGGATAAACACGACGGGATGAAGAAATTACGTCAGGACCGGGAGACACTGCTAAATCGCCCCAAAACTCACAAGATGTTCAGTCCCGAAGTAGATGAGTACAAAGCCGTCGTTGAAGAAGGGAATCGGTGGGGAACATACGGCAAAGGGGCTCTTGGCAGTGAAGGATATTTCGAACCGGGCGGAGCTGATTCGTTCGCGAGTTTAGTTTCCTTTGAAGCCGCGTGCGAGAATATTTCGAAAATAAAAGGTAATAAAAAAGCGATGGTTATAGACGTAATGGGAACTGGAAAAGCCGGGGTTGAACTCGGGGCAGATATTTCTATCGGATGGACTTATCAAGATCACCGTGAAGAAGGGAGAGCATCAAACCAAATTGTTCGCCCTGGAGATCTTTTTGAGAAAGACGTAGCACGTAATCATCTTGCGGACATTGATACCCAAATCGCTCAACAAGACACAGTACTTGCTGCCGTTATTTTCCGTGCCGTCGGCGGCTATGCAATATACAAGGAAAACTTGTACGCCAATGCATTTTTATATGAGAAATACTTACGCCCTCTTTATGAACGTGCGCCGATCGGGATGCATTTTTACCTGAACATCAAATACGAGGAGTCGTACGGCCAACATCTGTTGAAAATGCTTGCGGATCAAGGATATCGACTTTTACGCGGCGATCCGAACGAAAGAGCTAGTTTATTTTGTGCAGTGCTAATCAAAACAAACGATAAAGAATCGCTACCTGACGCACGTTCCTTCTTGAGAGATCTGGAAATAGTGCAGGAAAAGTGAAGCGGATTTCACCGTCAGAATCTGCTTTGCTCGCCCTGCTCAATGATTTTCGACCTTTTAACTGGGCGGAGGAGTATTTAACCAATTGCAACACTGACGAGCCGTAAAACCAAATTTGAGATCGTGGGACGATTTGCTTAACTTTTGAAAAATTAAGCAAATTTAGAAACCTGTAAGCTGTTGCATGCGGTGGCGAGTCTTATATCCGACGTATCCAGAAACCGGATCAATGTTGTATTTCTTCTGGAACGCCATTACGGCTTTCTTCGTAGCACTATCAAAGATTCCTGTGATCTTACCGCCATAGCTTCCTTCGTATTCCAAGAACTCTTGCAAATCTTTGACCACCTCGCCCTGATCGCCAAGTTTTTGGTCAGTATCGAATATTATAAAGTCGCCAGGAGTTTCCAATTTGACTTCATGGTGAGACATCGAGTTAAGCTTCGCCTGGGTGGAGGCGTCCACAATCCCGCTCTGTATGAGACCG
>JAYTPG010000063.1:0-4115 GCA_043747375.1 Candidatus Kaiserbacteria bacterium
CGAGCGACCTCCCACACATTTTTTGGTTCGCGAAAGAGATAGTCGCCGGCCCGTGCTCCGCGATCTCTTTTTAAGATAAGGAGGAGTAGCTTGAAGATAAGCGGTGACTGAATGACGTTTTCAGATGCAAGACGTGTGCTTATTTCGGAAACTGATTGACCTTCCTGGACGGTAATTAATTGCCCAGAAGGAAAGGCGTCCGGCGGCACCACGAGATACAGATACGAAAGTGTGCCCACGATCATCATAAAAAGAAGCGTGTACGTTGTGCGTCGATTACCATTTAGTCGCCAGCTTTTCGAAGCCTGGTTTTCAAATCGTAAAAGCGTATCAATGGTCGCCCTCAGTCGTGAAAAAAAAGAATCCATAAATTTATCGGGGCAGATTGATTGGCGGCTCTGATTTCTTAGCAGAAATTCTTTGAAGTCCAGGCGACTTAACTTCACTCGACGGATAATGATACAGAGTCGCCATCATCTCGGTCGACATGACCTGAGGAGGGGTTGTCCATGGTGTGTAGAAGAATGATCGCCGCCGCATCATGTCGATGTAGTTTCTAGTAATCTTATTCCATCTCCAGTCTCTAAAATCTTGCCACGGATAGTCAAAAGGGTTGTGTCCACGGCGTGAGCGAATAAAGTTAAAATACTGGGGACTATTGAATGGCTTATATATCCACCGAATTGCGCTTGCGGTTGGTCCACTGTATTCCCCATCGGCGATATATATATGGCGCATGCCAATTTCATACACATTTTTACCCAAATGACGTTCCATAATCTTCATCATTTCTCCTTGACGCCAGGTTGCGCGAGGACGAACGTTTCTTTTTTGATTTTCTGTAAGACCTTCAAATGTCTCGTCATCGAGAGTCGCACTTTCCACGCGAAGTTTTTCAACCTCTCTAATGACGCGCTCCTTCCAGTCGTTGGGATAACGGATTAATACGCCCGGTTCAAGACGAGCCATAACTCGGAAGTACATGTGCATCCATACGATTTCGTTGGATTTAAGAGAGCTCAATACTTCGAAGGTTTCAGCAAGTGGGTCGGTTTTCACTTCAATATCTGGGTCTTCATCCAGTTCAAAATCTACGTAGCTTTTAAGGGGATATTCGTCTCCCGGCCAGCCTCTTCCATAATAGATAAAGTCGCCACAGAACGCCGTGTGCCTCTCGGGATCGAACTGCAGTTTTAGCGTATAGTCCTCGACCTCTACAATTTCAACTTCCGGATATTGCGCATAAATTGAAGCTTCTACGAGTCGTTTATATGCTTTCCAGCACCACACGTAAAAATGCGTTTCCCCACCAAAGCTTGCTATTTCAAATGAAAACCATGGGAACACGGAGCCCAGTACGCGAGCCACGAAACCAGTCTCGCCCGAATCTGCCCGGAGGTTTGCAAAAACAAACTCCATCGCTCGCGGCGATTTTAAAATCTCACGTGGAATTTTTACCTCAAGCAAAATAGGATGTCTGGTCGAAAGAAAGTGCGATCTCGCATAATTGATCCACGCTCTCCATGCGCTGATCCATAAGACGGCGGGAAGCCACATTGGTGCCGTTCCCAGAAGCCAGCCGAGCGCAAAAAGCCAGAAGTTAGGAATCTCCATGTTAATAACGGTCAAAATTCCAACGAATATGACTGACAGCGATAATGCCCTCGAAATACCGAATTCGCCGAGCCATTCTTCCACGAAATCGTGCAGATCTAGCGGATCAAATCCTAGAATGTATTTTTTTAAGGCAAATCGAATGCCGCTTTTCGGGCCGTGGCCGCCTGACATCAGGCCATTCTATCATCCACCAATAGACTAAAAGAGCCTCTTTTGAAGGCTCTGAGGAAATCTTACCAACCGCAAAAATGCTACCCGTTTGTAAGTGCGTATCGGCCGTCTGATAGTTTTGTGAAGATTCCGTTTTGCAAATTTACTGCAATAGTCGCGTCTTTAACGTAGCGTTCGCGTTTAACGCGCTCAACAATGTCCTCGCGGGAAAGTGGACCTTCTTTATCAAGAATTTCTTTGATGACGTCACGAACAACTCCCGGCTCATATCCCCACTCCTGAAGGGCATAAAGGCCACGTCCTACGAGAACAAAACGGGCGTCTTTGATAAGTTCGTTATGAGTGGTTGCAGGATGAGTCTTGCGCTTAAAGAGGCCTTGAATTCCCTGCGCCACTTCGGTGAAATGCATCGGAGAGCCATGTCGTTTCAAGGTGAGATATGCGAAATCACGAGTGTTCTTGATGCGGACATGTGGAGACTCGATTCGGCCCCACTCACCGAGTGGATTTCGCCCAAGCTTCTTGGAAATCAACAAATATCGCTTTAGCACCTCCTCTGAGCGGTTCTTCACGCTTGTTTGTTTTAATTCACGAGAGAAAAGCTGAATGAACTCTTCTTCGGGAGTAAGTCGGTTTGGCTCAATTAATTCATACAAAGATGAAAGTGCGCGTTCGATACTGTCGGCTAAATCTTTGTCGGTAAACCAGCGTGAATGAAAATTGTTATCCTCGCGACGATTTTCGAATTTGTGTCCCACGGTAAGCATAAAGACAACGTGATTCTTGTCTGCGTCGCTTTTAGTAACCGCTTCGAGAATCGAGTGCTCAGCTGCCACTTCTCCTAAAATCTCAAGGGCTCGTTTAAGGTTGTCGAAAGAATCGGAATGTTGATCGTAAAAATCAGAATCGCGGACTGCGATTATTCCGTGGTTTTCGATCTGGCGGACGCGTTCCCGGGTTATGCCATACTCCTTGCCGATGGCGTCAAGAGTGCGCTCCTCGCCCTTTCCTGACAGGCCGAAACGATCCAGCAATACCTTTCGAGACCTATCCGGAAGGTCCGAGAGAAGTTCTTTAGTTACTGTTTTAGGCTGAAATGAAAGCATGAATTTGACTACTTGACGTACCTATGGTTTTAGTTTTATCAAAGAAGTGGGCATCCGTCAACTCCCCACCCTCATTAAGCGACGCATCTCAATCCCCTCAAAAACGTACCCTATCCACAGATTCTCCACTAGCAAACCCCGTAAGTCGATAAATTTCGCAAATTCTAAAAAATCGCTACATGCTATGATCCGCGAATGGCACGTGATCCTCGAATTCCACCTCAAGACATTGACATGGAGCAGTCTCTCTTGGGCGCTCTCATGCTCAATCCCGGAGCCATGCATGAAGTGGCAGACATCTTAGCGGTCGATTCTTTCTATAGTGGCAAGCATCGAATCGTGTTTGACGCGATGCTTTCGCTTCATAATAAAAACGAACCTATAGACGTTGTCACTGTTTCGGCGAAAATGAAAGAACGCAAGCAGCTGAAAGAGGTTGGTGGGGCAGCATACCTTAATGAATTAGTTGCAACATCTGCTTCTCCGGGCAGCGCTCGGCACTATGCGCAAGTAGTTCAGTCGAAATTTATCTTGCGCTCCCTTCTTGACGCCGCAGCAAAAATCGGTGAACTTGGCTTTGAGGAAGATCGCGAAATTGAAGAGGTGCTCGACGAAGCGCAGTCGGCAGTATTTGCCGTAACGCAGGCACCGATGCTTCGGTCTTTCACCTCCATAAAAGAAGGTCTAGCCAACGCCTGGGAGCGCCTGGAGCTTCTATCTAAACACTCAGGCAGCTTACGTGGGGTCCCAACGGGCTTCCCCGCCCTCGACTCTCTCCTTGCCGGTCTTCAAAAATCCGACCTCATTATTCTGGCAGCCCGCCCAAGTATGGGTAAAACAGCCTTGGCACTTGATATTGCGAGACAAACGGCGACGCTACATAAGACGCCAGTCGGGATCTTTTCGCTCGAAATGAGTTCTGAGCAACTTGTCGATCGTATGCTTGCTGCTCAATCAGGTGTTAATTCATGGCGACTTCGAACTGGAACTCTTAAAAAGGATGAAGAGTACGGCCGTCTCCAAAAAGGCATTGAGGAACTTTCGGAAGCTCCCATTTATATTGACGACAAAGCCAGCTCTTCAGTACTCGCGATGCGTAGTGTCGCACGGCGATTAAAAGCAGAAAAGGGTCTTCAGCTTCTCATTGTCGATTACCTTCAACTTATCACCCCCCCTAATTCAAGAGGCTCGGACAATCTGGTTCAGCAGGTAACAGAAATA
>JAYTPG010000064.1:0-18807 GCA_043747375.1 Candidatus Kaiserbacteria bacterium
AATCGCTGCCGGAAAACCTGTAACTAAAGAAGTGTATTCCAAGCAAATTGCGTTTAATGTGATTCCACATGTCGACGTTTTCTTGGACAGTGGCTACACCAAAGAGGAAATGAAGCTAGAAAACGAGGGTAAGAAAATAATGAACCACCCGAATTTCAAGGCCTCTGTCACCTGCGTACGAGTGCCGGTCTACCGCGCACACGCCGTCGCCGTCTCCGCGGAATTCGAAAAATCAATCACACCGGAATTGGCACGTGAAGTGTTGCGAAAGGCCCCTGGCATCAACGTTGTCGATGACCCCACAAAAAATATCTACCCTACGCCCCTTGAGGTATCAGGGAAAGACGATTGCGAGGTCGGCCGCATTCGCACCGACTGCGCACTTGAAAACGGTCTCGCCTTTTGGGTCGTCGGCGATCAGCTTCTAAAAGGCGCCGCGCTGAATGCCGTGCAGATAGCGGAGCATCTGATAGTCTAAGATCGGGGATAAAATCATGGAACAAGTTTCGACGACCAGCAAAACATACGAGAGCGTTGTGGGTGACCCAAAGTTTCAAGAGTGGTTCAAAGATTCTAAAGTAGTTGATGGCAATGCGAAGCCTATGCTTGTTTATCATAAAACAACAAAAGGTTTCGAAAAATTTAATCCGGCAAAAGGTCAATTTGGTAATCATTTTGGTACTCTTGAGGCTGCAGAGGAAATAAAACCTTTTCGAGATACAAACACTCGATTTTTTGCCGTTTTTTTAAATATAAAAAAGCCTCTACGAATTCAAGGAGATCAAAAAGACTGGGGCATGAATGTAAGAGATTTGATCCTGACGAATTCTTTGTATGACATAGATCCTCAACTAAAGAATGAACTGCTAGACCAGTGGAATACATTCGATTCTGTTGAAGAAGTAAAAGAGCTTTTAGTGCGATATGGCTATGATGGCATCGCCTATCAAAATCATTACGAGGATTTTGATTCTGCCTCATGGATCACTTTTAATAAAAATCAAGCCTGGTCGCTTTACGCGAATAAACCAATCTAAAGTTGAATCCTTCTGCAAAGCAGATACTATGGTAGGGTAGCTATGAAAAAAACATTACCGAACAAAGGGGTTGTTCTCATAATCGGCGCGGGAGGTGTCGGCAGTGTCGCCGCGCACAAGTGCGCGATTAACAAAGATGTGTTTAAAAAAATTCATCTCGCAAGTCGTTCGATTACTAAACCAAATGCTATTAAGAAAGATGTGAAGAAACGTTGGGGGGTCACTATTCAAACTCACACCGTAAACGCTGACAAAACAAAAGAAGTTATCGCACTCATCAAAAAAACAAAACCCGAAATTGTAGTCAACCTCGCACTTCCCTACCAAGACCTGGCGATCATGGACGCGTGTATTGCAACAAAGGTGCATTACATCGATACCGCAAATTACGAACACCCTGACAAGGCGCACTTTGAATACAAGGAGCAATGGGCTCGACGTGGCGCTTTTAAGAAGGCCGGTATTATGGGCGTTCTTGGCGCAGGATTCGACCCTGGAGTGACGAATGCCTACTGCGCATACATTCTTAAAAAATACTTCGACACGATTCGTTTTGTCGATATTCTCGACGCAAATGCCGGAAGCCATGGAAAATCTTTTGCGACAAACTTCAATCCGGAAATAAATATCCGCGAAGTCACGCAAGAAGTGAAGCATTTTAGTGACGGAAAATGGGTGAAAACGCCGCCAATCATGGATTCAAACAGTATTCACTTTACATTTGACTATCCTGTCGCAGGTAAAAAAGAAAGTTATCTTCTTTATCACGAAGAAATGGAGTCGCTTGCGAAAAATCTCCCTGGCCTGGAACGCATGAGGTTTTGGATGACCTTTGGCGAAAATTACCTCACGCACCTCCGCGTTATGGAATCCATCGGTATCAGCCGAATTGACCCAGTGATGTTTGAAGGCCGCCCTATTATTCCTATTCAATTTCTGAAAGCACTTCTTCCTGACCCGGCTTCACTTGCGACAAATTACGAAGGTCTCGCGGTTATCGGGTGCATTATTACGGGCGTAAAAGACGGCAAAGAGAGCACAAAATACATCTATAATATTTGTGACCATGCACAATGCTTTAAAGAGGTCGGCTCACAGGCCGTTTCCTACACCGCTGGCGTTCCGCCCGTAATCGCCGCCATGATGCTTATGGAGGGTGAGTGGAAAGGCGTGGGGGTCTTTAATGTCGAGGAACTAAACCCTGAACCATTCCTCGACACTCTTTCGAAAAACGGCCTTCCCTTTACAGTCGTCGACTACAAGCCACTTCCTGAAAAGGTATAATGATCTTGAGATGAAACGCCCCGCCTCGACACTTGATGTCGCGCAAATTGAGACTCCCGCCTTCGTGATCGAGGAGGCGCTTTTGCGGCATAATTTGAGAGTTCTTAAAGAGATAAAAGATGCGACGGGAGTCAAGATGTTTCAGGCTCTTAAGACCTGGTCCACGTGGCCACTTTTCCCAATCACCAAAGAATATCTTGATGGTACCGAAGTAAGCTCACTCAATGAGGCACGGCTCGGCTACGATGAATTTAACGAAGAAGTTCACATCTACGCTCCTGCATATAAGCCGGAGGAATTTGCTGAAATACTAAAATACTGCAGTACGATTATTTTTAATTCGTTTGCAGAATGGAAACGGTACAAGCCGCACATTGAGGCCTTCGTCGCAAAGACTGGAAAAAAACGTGAGTGCGGGCTACGCATCAATCCTGAATACATCGGACGCGACGAGCATGGTGGCCTGTGGAGTCCGTGCGCACCGGGCTCGCGTCTTGGAATACGGCTAAATGAATTTAAAGAGGCGCTCACGACCGACCCTCTAGCGCTCGACGGAATTAGCGGCCTCCACTTCCACGTCTTTTGGGACAAGACATTTGCCGAACTTTCCGAAGCGGTCGCACTTCTAGAAAAGAACTTTTCTGAATACTTTGCGCAGATGAAATGGGTCAATTTTGGTGGTGGACAAAAAATTACCGATGATGCATATGATCGTGAAGGTTTTATCTCTCTTCTCAAGACATTTCAAGAAAAACATGGTGTTGCCGTGCATCTCGAGCCTGGTGCCGCAATAGTCAAAAACGCTGGGGCTCTTGTTTCCACCGTACTCGATGTTCTGTATCGCGATGACGTCGCCTACAAAATCGCCATTCTCGACATGTCGTTTAATGCGCATACACCCGATTTTCTTCTCAGCCCCGAGCTTGATATGCCCGTCTCGGGCGCTGAAATTGTGCGCGACGAAAAAGAACTTAAAGAAAACGAGAACGTATATCAATTAGCGGGCGGCACGTGTGTCACCGGGGACAAGCTCGGCCATTTTCATTCATTCACAAAACCACTGTCCCCTGGCGACAAAATAGTGATGGAAGACGGCATTCAATACAACATGGTGCAGTGCACCATGTTTAATGGCATTCAACACCCGAGTATCGTTCTGTGGAAAGATGGCGCCGCAACGACGATTCGCACCTTTAGTTATGAGGACTTTCGCGCCCGAATGGGTTAGTATTTCAAAATGACGGAAAAAAATAATTTGGTAAACGTTGGGCTTGTGCAAATGAGCATGTCCGCGTCCCGTGAAGAAAATCTTGAAAAGGCTCTCGCTTCTATTCGCGACCTTGCAGCGCGCGGCGCAAACATTGTCAGCGTATCAGAATTATTTCTCTCTCGTTATTTTTGTCAGAAAAAAGATGCTTCTTTTTTTGCGCTTGCAGAGCCGATTCCGAGCGCAACATCGGATACCCTTTCTCAAGCGGCTCGTGAGTCGGGGGTTGTATTAGTTGCTTCGCTATATGAAAAAACCAATGACAAACACTTTAACACGACCATTGTGATCGACGCCGATGGGACGCTCTTGGGAAAGTACAGAAAAATGCACATCCCTAACGACCCAGAACATGGTTACGGGGAGACGTACTACTTCGACGCCGGTGATCTTGGGGTACAGGTTTTTAAGACCAAATTTGGCGTCATTGCGCCAATGATTTGCTGGGATCAGTGGTTTCCCGAGGGAGCTCGCATCGCAGCCTCTAAAGGGGCGCAGATACTCTTCTATCCAACGGCCATCGGCTGGAACGAGATAGATTCACCCCAAGTTCGAGAGGCTGAACACGAGGCCTGGCAAACGATTCAGAAAAGTCATTCTATTGCAAATAATGTATTTACCGTCGCAATTAACCGGACAGGAAAAGAAGATGATTTAACCTTCTGGGGCACTTCGTTTGTAAGCGATCCCTATGGTCGTGTACTTCAAAAAGCTTCTGTCGATAAAACAGAAAATCTATTGGTCTCCTGCGATCTTTCTGTGATCGACTCGGTCCGAAAAGACTGGCCTTTCATGGACTCGCGCCGCATTCCTTATGCCGAGTAAAGCAACCCATAATAAATGCCGCGTGCCAGCCGAATGGGAGCCACACAGCGCCACGTGGCTCGCCTGGCCCTATGGTAATGAGAGTTTCGCAGATCGCATTCCATCTATTGAATATATCTATCTGCGCATCATTTCCGTACTCTGCAGAAATGAGCGAATACGGCTTATAGTTCGTCCTCAACAAAGAAAGGAAGTCCAAGAAAAGATCGTGTCGGCACAAATTGATCTGTCACAAATTGATCTCTTGGAAGCCGACTATGCCGACGTATGGGCGCGAGACTGGGGGCCCACATTTGTATCAGAAAATGGGAAAATCGCATTTGTTAAATGGATCTACAACGCCTATGGAAACAAATTCCCCGAGCTTGTTAAGGATAATGCGGTCGTAGACCAACTTCCTCTACTTCGGGACATCGAAAGGCTAGATTCCAACATCGTAATGGAGGGCGGCGCCATCGAGGTGAATGGCACGGGAACCGTACTCACGACCGAAGAAACATTACTAAATAAGAATCGAAACGCGGAACTTACTCGGGAACAGATCGAACAGAAAATACATTCGTGTATAGGAACAAAAAAAATGATATGGCTAAAAAGAGGTCTTTTGAACGATCACACCGATGGTCATATTGATGAAATTGCGCGATTCGTATCAGCTGACACCATTATCTATGCGTGGGCAGACACAGGAGTCAATCACGACATCATGTCTGAAAACCTTGAGATACTAAAAAATGCTACTGATTCTCTCCATTCGCCATTTAAACTAATTCCGCTTCCGCTACCTTCGATGCAATACGGAAATGGAGAGTCTGCCCCGGTCTCGTACTGCAATTTCTATATTGGGAATGGTGTGGTACTCGTACCTCAATTCGACCACCCTAACGATTCTCAAGCTCGTGAGATACTCGCAGATACATTTCCTGGACGAGAAATAATCGGTATTGATTCTACTGACCTGATTTACGGAGGGGGTGGAATTCACTGCATCACTCAACAAGAACCTGTTGTGGATCTTTAGAAAAAAACTGATACTCTGGCGACACGCTTGGGCGAATTCATGCAGAACAAAACTCATCCTGAATGGCTAGTGAGACACATCATTTCTGGCCCTTTTATTTGGGGAATGCTGATCCCAGTGCTTTTTGCTGATTTTTGTTTGGAAATTTACCACCGAGTGTGCTTTCCATTGTATGGCCTGCAATATGTACAAAGGACCAAATACATCCGTATTTTTGATCGCACTAAACTTCCTTACTTGAATTGGAGTGAAAAACTAGGATGCATGTATTGCGGATACGTTAATGGATGGTTACATTACGCATCTGTTATCGCGGGAAAAACCGAGCATTATTGGTGCGGAATTATGCACATTCAAGATCGCGGGTATGTGCCCGCAGCACACGAGGTCCAATTCGTAAAATATGGTGATGAGGCGGAGTTGCAGAAGAGATACCGGATTGCTGACTTGCCTTAAGAAGGTTCCTGAACAAATCTCTCTACGACTCATCAAAGATCACAGGAATTCCTTTTTCTTGCGCCGCATTATTAAACGCAGCTTGCACTAAAGGGGCCGAGTCAAAAAACTGAGGATAAATTCCATCAGAAATTTGCTTTGCGGGAAAGTTGCACTCCAACAAAAATGACAGCAATTCTTTCTCCCACCTCTTGGACGCAGAGATGTTCGCTTGATACGCAGTGAAATGCTTTGCCAGGCTATTTTTCGGCTCGACGCGCTACGCTTCTAGCGCTTGAGCGAATGTTGCACTGCCTAACGCGTCAACTATGAACAGTGTCCGAAAAGTCCCAAGTGTTTGGAATTTCTTTACGTCGCCTTCGTAAATCCATTGTAAAACAACCATCGGGTCCAGCCCCTCCCCTTCATCCACAAGGTCCGCGAGATGATCATTTGGATTTGGTGGATTAATTTTTTCAAGCATAGTTATGAATGTAGAAACTCCATCACGTCTCCGTCCTGGACGATGTACTCTTTTCCCTCAGTTCGAATTGCACCGTGACCTCGCGCCGTGCTCCATGAACCAAGCTCAACGAGTTTGTCCCATTGGATTGTTTCTGCGCGGATGAATTTATCTCGAAAATCACTGTGAATTGCTGCGCCCGCTTCTGGGGCCGTTGAGCCACGCTTTATCGTCCACGCGCGCGATTCTTTTTCTCCCGTCGTAAAAAACGAAATGAGATCCAGAAGCGAATACCCAGCGCGAATGAGTGCATTTATCCCATCGTCCGCAACTCCTAGTTCGCGACGAAAATCAGCTCGCTCGTCTTCATGCACATCTGATAAGTCTCTCTCGACGCCCGCATCCACAAATACATATTGTGCTTTCTCCTCATCCAAAAAACGCTTAAGGTGCTGCCACCTTTCACCCCCCTCCGCGTCCACATTGATATTTCCACTTTTTCTATTTAAAACATACAAGATCGGTTTCATGGTAAGGAGCTGAAATGATTTGGCTATCACAAGCTCTTTTTCATTAAGTGAGACGATGCGAGCAGATCGCCCCTCCTTAAGTACTGGTACGATCTTGCGCAATACTTCCCTCTCCGCGACCAGCTCTTTGTCCCCCCCTTTCGCATCGCGCTCAGTTCGTTCAAGTCTTTTTTCTGCTGACTGCATGTCGGCAAGCACCAATTCAAGATTTATTACGTCAATGTCTCGCGCGGGATCGGTCTCGCCGTGCACGTGCTGAATATCTTCGTCATCGAAAAGACGCACCACTTCAGCAATCGCATCTACTTCTCGAATATGCTGCAAAAATTGATTTCCCAAGCCTTCTCCTTCCGAGGCGCCCTTTACGAGTCCCGCAATATCGACAAATTCAACTACCGCAGGAACCTTTTTTACAGATTTTGACATCTCACTAAGTCTTTCCAGTCGTATGTCAGGTACCGCAACAACACCAACATTTGGATCTATAGTGTTGAAGGGATAATTCTCCGCAGGAACTCCTTTTTGTGTTAGAGCATTAAAAAGCGTCGATTTACCGACGTTTGGAAGACCTACTATACCTACGCCGAGACTCATTGCGCTATCCTATCCGAAAAGCGCATAGATTACTAGGCGGCTTTTCGTCCAAGCTCTTTTACTTCAGCAAGCCAACGATTTTTCTTAGGTTCCGGGGTGTTTTCCGAAGGACCAAACCACTTGGCGCGAACCGAGAATCCTGCGAACCACAAAATGCCCCATTTTAATTGCGCATTCACGTTGCCCGGCAAGAATCGAACCAGCCACGGCGCAGTGCCACTCGTCATGATCGTTCGAGCCGATTTGCCGCGATACATGCGATGCCAAAACATGGTGCGCTTTCCGCTTTTCATTTTCATGTAGCGAAAGGCAGATCCGGGAAGCCAGGCGCGGTCAAAAAGGCCTTTAAGAAGTGCTGGCATGCCGACCCACCACACAGGGTAGATCACCACAAAATGCTCTGAATCAATAACATTTTTTTGAAACGCGACAAGGTCCGGCTCAAGATCTTGTCGTGCGCGGTAGCCCTGATGGAGAATCGGATCAAATTTCATATCGCCCACATTCATTCGGACGACTTCGTGACCGGCTTCACGAGCGCCAGATTCATAGGCATTTGCCAACTCATTACACATGCCAACCTTGTCGGGATGACCGAGCAGAAGAAAAATCTTGCGTGATTTCATGACGAACATTGTATCACCTACGAGCGCCCGAGTTGTTTCTCTTCTTCGTTATGCTCGTGTATCCATTCACGTGTTTCTTCTGTAAATTCCATATGCTTTCGGTCTTCAATGTCTTCCGTCTCTCGCGCTTCAAAAAACTCGTCTCGCGCATCCATTTTGCCGATTTGATGCAAGATCATGGCTCTAAGAGTCTTTGTACTGAAATAGAAAGCAAACAAAAATAATAAAGCCAAAAACTGGCGCAATGAAAACTTTATAAAAGTGTCACCTGAAAAACCCATCAGCGCCCATGTTTCGAATATCACCAGTCCGACACCAGAAATAACCGCATCTATACTTATAATGGTTTGCTTCCATGGATTTGTCAGAGCTGAAACTAAGACAAGCGCCAGAACCCCCGAAAGAATGAAAACAATTTCAGTTCCGAGATCGTCAGAATAATAGGGTGCCCCGAGTAGCATTATAGCCGCTGCAGAAAGCTGTAATTGACGCACAGTGTCTCCGTAGTAGTGCGCAATGGATGGCCACCGATACATCCATGGTGTACTCGACGGGGAGTGCGCAGACTCTTCAACTTTTTCGCGCAGTTTTTCTTCAATGTCTGGTTCGGACATGCCAAAAGTATGGCATGCATTTCTCGGGACGGCAATTTAGATTTTCTTCTCGGCAATAGAAATAAGGGCATCAACGCTATCTTCCGCTTGTACTTGATTTCGTTTCGTAAAGCCGCAACGCATGCAAACGTACACAATTTTGTACTCAGCACTGGTTCCTTCAACGTTTTTAGGTTCCATAAGCCCCCCACAGGTCGCAAGCCGATCTCCAGGATTCACGTCGACATGCTTGCTCCAAAGGCATGTTGGACAATGGTTCGTGTAGCCGGTTCCTATTACAGCGCTCCCGCAGTGTTCGCAAGTAAAGTTTTCGATTTTACGCTGGAATCTTTTTGTGAGCATGATTTTACTCAACGGTGACCGAAGTGCTGGTATCGATGGGCTGATTTTCTTTTGAAATACAATGCAAATTAAACGTGAGCGTCCCGCGATCTCCGTCTTTACTGACATACGTTTCTGTCCCCTCCTGGCCGCTGCCGATGGATGCACCGTTCAAAAGAACTTTGCAGCTGGTCGCAGTCTTCATATTGAGTGAGGTCCATGATACCCGAACGCCCCTGCCCGATTTTACTTTAGAAGGCTGCGCCAAAAAACCTGCGACAGATGGTCCCGGCTTGCCAGCGGCAACAGAAGATTGTGGTGGAGGCACATTTTGAGTAAACGATTGAGGTGGAGTGCCACGGGAGCCGAGCGGGACGGGTGACGCATTGCCCATTGGCGAAGCGGATCGTGGTTGAGGGGGCGGCATCATGTTGCCGCCTGGAGCAGACACGCCGACGGGCGCGGAATAATTATTGTTGCCATTTGCAAATGGCGAGCCCTGTGCCATTAGTCTTGTCGTCGGCACGTCAAAAGTCTTGGCATTCCACGCATCTCGATCCGCAGCGTTTAACGGGCCTGTAAAACCTCCGCTCACTGTGCACAAGAGAACCACTGTGACATTCTCGATGATTCCACTCTGATTCCCCGCGGCACCATTACTTAAGTACTGCATCGATTTCTCATTAAGATCTATGACGCGCGGTCGTTTACAATGCGCTCCTGGATCGGAACAAAGAGGTCCATTGTCATTAATTCGCACAACAGCGGATCGCCCTGAGGGCGTCGACACGACCGCATCGCATACTTTGCCGCTTCCATATCCGCACCCATATTCTTTTGCAAGGTCTAGCTGGAGAGCCGCTTCCCATGCATCAGGATTGTAATTTCCTCCAGTGGCCACCCCCAAACCCCCTTCTTTCCAGCCTCCTCCTAGGGTTGGATTATATGTAGAAGCGTCTCCTTGTAGTTTCGCCTTCACACAGCTACCTGAAGAATCGCTGAGTGCGGCGGTGGAAATGCTCGGGAATAAAATAAAGATGAAAAGGACCGCAAAAACACTGCGACGTATAATTTTAATCACCTCAACATTATAACAGCACAACGGCGCGGCCTCCTGAGCACTCCGCCACCCCGTTTTCAATAGAAAAAGATTTTTCTTCGCCGCCACTTTGCTTCACGAGGATGGTTCCGGGCTGAAGTGTCGTCACGAATGGCTCGTGATGTGGCAAGAGCGTAAAAACCCCAGCCTCGCCTGGCATCGTGACGGAAACTGCCGCGCCATCGAATTTTGTTTCTCCTACTGAAGCAATGACGAGTCGAAATGTATTTGGGTGCTCGGCCATGTGTTATTCCGATTTTGCGGCGATGACTTCGTCGATGCTTCCCTTCATGTAGAACGCGCCTTCGTCGATTGCGTCGTGCTTGCCGTCGAGAATTTCTCCGAAGCTTCTAACCGTATCCGCCAAGCTCACGTATGAACCCTTTTTTCCTGTAAACGCTTCTGCTACGGCGAAAGGTTGAGATAGGAATCGTTGGATTTTTCGCGCGCGATATACGAGGCGCTTGTCGTCTTCGGAAAGTTCTTCAATGCCGAGAATTGCGATTATATCTTGGAGATCTTTGTAGCGCTGAAGCACGCGGCGGGTTTCGTTGGCGACTCGGTAGTGTTCTTCGCCGACGATTTCTGGGGTAAGCGCAGTCGAGCCCGATTCGAGCGGATCGATGGCAGGATAGATGCCGAGTGACGCGAGCTGGCGAGAAAGAACCACCGTGGAGTCGAGGTGTGAGAAGGTCGTTGCCGGCGCTGGGTCGGTGAGGTCGTCGGCAGGAACATAAATTGCCTGCACCGATGTGATTGACCCTTCGGTGGTAGATGTGATGCGCTCTTGAAGAAGGCCCATTTCGTTTGCGAGAGTCGGCTGATATCCCACCGCAGAAGGAACGCGGCCGAGAAGCGAAGAAACTTCCGAGCCCGCCTGCACAAAACGAAATACGTTGTCCATGAAAAAGAGTACGTCTTTGCCGCCTTCGTCGCGGAATGCTTCGGCCATGGTGAGACCGGAAAGTGCCACACGGGCACGTGCGCCCGGCACTTCATTCATTTGGCCGAATACGAGCGCGGTTTTGTCCAAGACGCCCGAGTCTTTCATTTCGTGGTAGAGGTCGTTGCCTTCGCGCACACGCTCGCCCACGCCAGCGAATACAGAATAGCCACCGTGCTCGCTTGCCACGTTGTGAATGAGTTCCTGAATGAGCACCGTTTTACCGACGCCTGCGCCGCCGAAAAGGCCGACCTTGCCGCCCTTGATAAACGGCGTCATAAGGTCTACTGCTTTGATACCTGTCTCAAAAACTTCTGCCTTTGTAGATTGTCGAATGAAGGCAGGCGGATCGCGGTGAATCGGAAGTCGTGGAGTGTTTATAGGAACGTTTTCCTTTCCATCAATCGCGTCGCCGATTACGTTGAACATGCGGCCAAGCGCTGCCTCTCCTACCGGGACGCTAATAGGCGCGCCCGTGTCGGTAACTTCCGTCTCACGGGCAAGGCCGGAAGTGTCACCCATGGCGATGCATCGGGCTCGATTGAGGCCGAGGTGCTGAGCGACCTCAAGAACGAGGCGCACGCCTTTGTGGTCTACCTCTAGCGCATGGCGAATAGCAGGGAGCCCGCTATCAAAGCGAACGTCTACAACCGGGCCGATAATTTGAGTGATAGTGCCTTTTGTCATATTTGGTGAGATTATAACTGATTAAGAAAGATTCACAATTTTGGAATATTACCTTTCGAGAGAGAATTACTGAAAATAATCTGGAAAAAAATGGAGAAAAGGATTCCAGCAGGAACACCTACTTCTGCGAACAGCGCGTAAAGGAGAAACAGACCACCAAATGAGCTCCCTCCAGGAAACAGAACACTAAACAATAGACCGAAAAGAAAGCCCAAAGAGATACAGAAGAAAATATAGAAAGGAAGTAGTAGGAGAGCTCTCTTTGTTCCAGACTGAACATACTTAACAAGAGCCAGACCGGTAAAGAAAGCGGGCGGAACATAAAGAAAAAATGTGAAGAGTAAACCCATCGGTGTCATTGCTTCCTCCAGCATTTTCGTAAGCGCGTATGTGTTCATAATTATCTCATCGCTTCAATGCCACTGGTAATTTCTGAAATTTCACGAGTGATGGATGCTTGGCGGATTTTGTTGAAGGTGCGTGTGTATTGTTTCGCACGTTCTTTTGCGTTATCGGTTGCGTTTTTCATGGCGACCATGCGAGCACTGTGTTCAGATGCTTTGGATTCAAGAACAGCATGGAAAACGGCTACGTTAATGAGTTTTGGAAGTAAGACTTTTAGAATTGTGTCTGCGTCGGGCTCCATCGTATAGGCTGGCGGTTTTGTGCCGGATGCATCTCCTGGCGTCGGCGCATATTTGCCTCGTGCAGGCCTGATGCCGGCGACTATTTCGGCGACGAGGCTGGGCGTAATCGGGACAATCTGCCGCGCAATCGCCTCTTGCTCAAAGGTCGAGAGAAAGTTTTGATATGCAACAAAAGCCGCACTCACTTCTTTTTCTGAATGCCATGCAAGTATATTTTCAGTAATGGATTTGATCTGGAACTCCGAGACATCGTCGGAAACATTCTCCATTCTTTCACGCACATCGTAGTCTCGGTTGGCAAAGTAATCCGCCCCGCGACGCCCAATGCCGATAATGATGACGTCTGTCTTGAGTAGTCCGAGTCGCGCAATTTCAGATTCAGTACGACGAATGACGGCACTGTTGAGTGAGCCCGCAAGACCCTTATCGCTTGTAACGACGACAAATACTGTTTTTCCGGTGCGGGCCTGCATGAGCGGATGAACGCTAAAATCTGCTGTACCTGCAATTCGCTCAAGAACAGAAAGTGCGGCAGCGGCATAAAGCCGTCCGGAAAGAGCGCGCTCTTGTGACTTGCGCATTTTGACCGCAGAAACAGCCTCCATCGCGCGCGTCACGGTCGAAGTCTTTTTGACCGATAGAATTTTAAGCTTTATGTTTTTGAGAGAAGCCATATCAGCTGTCCAAATTTGCGTTCAAAATTTCTTTTAAAAATTCCTCGTCATCGCCAAATTCATCAAGCGTCTTTTCAATCTTCTTTTGATCGTGGTGATGAAAGCGCATTATTTGCTGGAATTTTGCATATCTATCCGCAAGCATGACAAAATCCTCTTTCAGGTCTTTATCTTCGGGGAAGAGTTTCGGAAGTTCAAAATTTTGCAAAATTATCTCACGCGACCTCTCGAGAAGTGCTTGAGCATGTGCGGAATCTTCAATACTTTTTTCTATCTTTATGCGCAAGTCCTTCATCTCCTCTCGTGCCCTTGAAACGGAAGAATCAAGCTCCTCCTTGGTTACATCTTCTTTTTGGAAGTTGATTCGTTCAACCATAAGGTTTTCGATTTAGCTGAACAATTCTTTATGCGCTAAACGGAACTCCTCGTTGGCCTGATTAAGCATTTTCTTGGCGTCATCCGAAATCGCACCGGTCTTTTTGATGTCATCGAGAACAGAGCGATAGTTTCCATCAAGAAATTCGACGAGTCGGTGTGCCGCGCCACGAACTTTGTCCACCGGCGTGTTGGCAAAAAACTTATGGGTCGCTGCGAAAAGCATTGCAGCCTGCTTTTCAGTAGGAATTGGTTCGCCGTTTTTTTGCTTCAATATTTCAACCATTCGTTGGCCCGAGCCTATGCGGTCCGCCGTTGCCTTGTCGAGGTCTTGTGCGAATTGCATGAAGGCTTCCAATTCGCGGAATTGCGCGAGTTCGAGCTTGAGTGTACCCGCGACTGATTTCATTGCTTTGGTCTGTGCGGCTGAGCCCACGCGCGAGACCGAAATACCGACATCAATTGCAGGGCGCACGCCTTTGTTAAAGAGTTCGGCGATGAGGAAAATTTGGCCGTCAGTAATCGAAATTACATTTGTGGGAATGTAGGCCGATACGTCACCTTCTTGTGTTTCAATAATTGGAAGCGCGGTCATTGATCCCCCACCCTTTTCGTCGGAAAGTCGCGCTGCTCTTTCCAAAAGTCGGGAGTGCAAGTAGAAAATGTCGCCCGGATACGCTTCGCGACCCGGCGGACGTCGAAGAAGAAGTGAGAGCTCACGATATGCAACGGCTTGTTTTGAAAGATCGTCGTAAATAATGAGCACATCACGGCCACGATCCATGAAGTATTCTCCAATCGCCGCGCCAGAAAATGGCGCGATGAATTGAAGTGCCGCGGGGGCGGAAGCCGGAGCATCTACGATGATTGTGTATTCCATTGCTCCCGCCGCAATAAGCTGGGCCATAATGCGCGCCGTTTTTGATTCCTTTTGACCGATAGCAACATAAATACAAATCGGACGCTTTTCTACAGGCTCGTTTTTTTGGTTGATGATGGTGTCGATGGCCACGGTTGTTTTTCCAAGAGAGCGGTCGCCAATGATGAGTTCGCGCTGCCCACGGCCAATGGGGATCATGGCATCGATTGCCGTGATTCCGGTCTGAAGTGGAACGGATACCGATTTTCGGTGAATGACGCCGTACGCTTCGCGCTCTACCGGCATCATAGTTGGATTTTTAAACGGTCCTTTACCATCTATTGGGTCACCAAGCGCGTTCACTACGCGACCAAGAAGCTCTTCACCTGATGGAACGCTCAATATTTTCCCGGTGGATTTTACGCTCATACCTTCGGCCACTCGTGAACTGTCTCCAAGAACGGCAGCGCGAACACCGTCTTCTTCGAGGTTTAGGATGAGTCCATAGAGCTTCCCTTCGTGTTCGAGTGATTTTTCGAGCGATTTGCCTTTCGAGCCGTCGAACTCGACGATTTCACTCATTACTGCCTTGGAAAGACCGTCTATGGCGGCAACGCCGTCGCCAACCGCGGTTACAACACCCACATGTTCTGCGGAATGGGTCGGAACAAAATGTTCGATCTCCTTGATTATTTTTTCTACAACTGAATTATCCATATTATGCGACGGCACGATTATACATTTCTAATAGATATTTTTTGAAGCTCGCGTCTACAAGCTTTTCACCCGCTTCCAGACGCCAGCCACCGATTAAGGTCGGGTCAACAATGACTTTTGCTCCGGGCGCGCCAGAAATTTCTTTTGCTTTATGCGCGTCCTTTTCCCGCGCAACGAAAATCTTATCTTGATTCTGCAGCGCGTTTCTTTCAGCAATCTTTTTAAAAGCACCCAAGATGCGTGGCATCAAGGTTGCGCGGCCACTTTTTGAAAGACTTTCCGAGAGAGCGTGCACGGCTTTGTGGGGATCGTTCCCTTTTTCTACAAATTTCCACAATGCGAGCGCGTAGTTCTTTTCCATACAATTAGGCGTGTTTTTCTTTAAGAAGTTTCTCAGCGGCGAGAATCGCTACTTTTGCAATTTCTTTTTCACTTTCTTTTAGCGCTCGACGCTTTGCCTCTTCGGCGCTCGCCTGCGCCTCTTTTACTATGCCTTCGGCACGAATCTCAGCGGCGCTGATTATTTCTTCGGAGCGACTGCCCGCGTTTGCGCGGGCCGAAGCAACGAGGTCTTCCGCTTCGCGGGCACCAGCACCAACGAGGCCCTCGGATTCAGCTTTAGCATCGGCGAGTCTTTGGGCGGCCGCCTCTGCGGCGCGAACGCCCGCGGCAATTTTTTCTCGTCGGTCATCAATCATTTTCATAATTGGTCCGTAGAGGAAGTGGCGCAACGCGACTAACAAAATACCAAAATTCACTGCCTGAATAAGAAGCAGTTTCCAATTAACGCCAAATGTCGAGAACAGCTGTTCCATACGTACGAACAGCAGCGACTAGACGAATCTAATGATAAAGGAGACGACCAGCGCTAAAATACCGAGCGCTTCGGTAAAGACGATAGCAAGAATCATGTTCGAAACAATTTTGCCCGATGCATCAGGGTTTCGTCCGATAGCTTCCATTGCTCCGCCGCCAATAAGTCCAATGCCGATGCCAGGGCCAATAACTCCGAGGCCGGCCGCGAGGGCCATACCAATCAATTTTGCTGATTCAGCGTCCATAAATGAATGTGTTAACTATTTTTTTGTAATTAATAATTATGTGCCTCCACTCTACCATAAGAACCATTTTGTAAAAAATGGACCAGGCACAGGCGTGGTCTGGTCCATTCCGATCGATACCAGCAATGCCGTTCATGACGAGCAGAGCAGTAAAGTCCGATCTCAGCGTCCACCCCTTTTCGACTGCTATTTCGCGCCTTCAGCCTATATTGATACACATCACAGGGGGCAGGACCCTAATTGTAATTGACCCCTGGGAAAAAAGTAGGACTTAATGAGCCTCGTGGGGGTCCGTAATGGCGAGTTTGATGAAAAAAAGTGTGAGAAGCGAGAAAACCGCAGCCTGCACAAACCCGATGAACATTTCAAAGCCCATAAGCGGTACCGGAAGAACGTATGGGAGGAAAAAAGTCGCAACAGCGATTAAGATTTCACCAGCAAAAATGTTGCCGAAGAGTCGGAATGAGAACGACACAAGACGCGAGAGTTCGCTTATAAATTCAATGAGGCCAACCACAAAATTCATTGGCGACGAAAAATTTAAGAATTTACCGATGTATTTGAAAAACCCAAGAGCCATCACGCCCGCAAATTCGATCGTTATGAACACGATCATCGTAAGAGCAAGGGTTACATTTAGGTCTGTGTTCATGCTTCGCAAAAGAGGCACAAATTCCCCATTTGCTTCGAAGAACCCCAGCGAACCAATCCCCGGCGTAAATTCAAGTAAGTTAGCGGTTGCTATAAAAAGGAAGAGCGTAATGAGAAGCGGGAGGTATTTTTTTGCGACCGTCTCGTTTTCAAGCGTTTCGCTTACAAAATTCTGAATGAATGTAATTACCTCTTCGAGTAAAATTTGAACTCGGCCTGGAATTAGCCTTGGGTTTCGCCCAACGATCCATGCGAGGCTGATCAATATCACCATCACTATCCAGCTCATCAAGAGTGTATTGGTTATCGGAATTCCCGCGAAAGTTCCCAGTTTTTCTGCAGCTAAGGCTACGTGAATACTCCCCTCGCGCGCGGCTTCGGCGACTGGTTGAACGGTGCTCGTAGCTGACATGCCAGCAATTCTACCTATTTTTTACCTAAAATCCACTCTTTAATGCACTCGGCGACTTCTTTTTCGGCTCCGTGAAAGCTGTGGAGCACTCCCGGTACGACGCTGGTCTCCAATTTGGTCAACGTGTTATTTCGGAACCATTCGACCACTCGTGTTGCAGGTCGATCAGAAAACTCGTCTTTTTCGGCCCACAACATCAATATGGGCACACGAACAGATTTCAAAGTTCGAGGATCCTTTTTCAGTTGCTCATATGAGAATATGGTTTCTTTACTGTCCGGAGTGTAGAGACTCAAGAATCGTTGTGCATCAAAAAAGAAAAGTGCCCCCGGATGATTCTGGGGCGACTGCGGCAAGAGTTCATGTGGTTTTCCTTTTTTTATGAGCAACTGCGCAATTTTTGCGAGTCGCGCGACCTGCCTTCTTTTATCTGGCTGCAGCGCATCGGCGTGGTCGCTGACAGGAGCCACGAGAATAATTCCTTTTACATCTCGACCGCCCTTGTTCTTATGAGCCCAATAGACCGATTTCTGACACCCAGTCGAGTGCCCTGCAAGATATATTTCTTTAACGCCTTGTTTTTTCACAAAATTGATTGCGCCTTGAATATCATCGACGCTGTCAGTAAACACCTCGTGCACGGAACCAGCCACGAGCGACTTCGATTTCTTCCCGATTTTTTTAATTCTATTGATTGTTCCAAAACCCCGGTTATTAAACGTAAGCACCGCGGTTTCCGCATCCCCAAGCCTCTGAACGACATGCAGCATGGAAAACGCCGATGACCCGAGGCCATGGACCCAGATGATGACCCTCTTCGGCTTTTCGGCGCCCCCGCGTCTTGAAGAATCTCGAAGAGTTATCCCAGGCCCAAACCAAAGACCATTTAATATGTATTTCTTTGGAGTGATTATTCCAACGACGCTATTGTCTAACATGATATGGAGACAGTACCACGGAAAGTATTGAGATTTGCGATGATTTGGAGAGAGTGATAGCCTACCATGGCCAATGATCGTTGTTGTTCGACCTCTGCGTTGGAACAGAGGCCGGGCAATAATACGCGAGACCCGGAGAAAGGAGCCACTGATGGCTCACGAAGTACAACGCACGTGCGACTGCAGTGAATGCGAACAAAACGTTTCCACAATTCGAAACGCGAATCTTCAAATACGAAATTACCTTTTTTGCAGCCAGATCTGCAAGGAAAAATTCATGTTGGAACAGAGCGAGGATTGCAAAAAGCGGAATTTCGATGCATTCGGTTACAGCGACGTGACCATAGACTAGCCTTCATTCGATGAATGGGCACCAGTCGAAAACGGGCATCTTAGCGGTGTCCGTTTTTCTTTTAGTATTTTCACCTGACAGACGAAATTCCGACTATTTTATGTCCCCTCTTGCCAGCCGGAAAGGTATTCCTGCTGTTCTTTTGTTAGCGAATCGATAGTGAGGCCCATACTTGCAAGTTTCAGCGTTGAAACCTGATTTTCTATTTCTTCAGTAACGTCGTAAACCGCGGGGGCCAATATGTTTTTTTGGGTCGCCATCCATGCACATGCGAGTGCCTGCGTCGCAAAACTCATATCCATCACACTTGCGGGGTGACCTTCGGCGGCAGCGAGATTTACGAGGCGGCCCTCAGCCAAAATATTAATTCGATTC
>JAYTPG010000065.1:0-3764 GCA_043747375.1 Candidatus Kaiserbacteria bacterium
CGTAAAATGAGGGGGGAGTAATTCGAGAGACTTCTCATACATCTGAGTGAAGTGGAGGGAGTACGCCCACAGGGTCGACGGTATTCGAGCTTGTTTGAATCCACACGGTTGTAAATACAACGGCCGTCGCGATCAACCCCACAATGACACCAATCTTTTGAGCTGCACCTAAAGACATGCAGAAAGTATACCCTCTTTTTGCGCGCCATTGACTTTCAGGTGCGTGGAGTACAATGCACCCATATTCGTAACTTTTTTCGGGGCCTATGAAAAAAATATTACTCGCCTTCGCATTAGCAGTTTCAGCGCTTCCATTTTCTGCATCTGCCGCAGAAGTACGCAGCGGGGACCAAGTTGCACTGCAGTCCAGTGAAAAAATCCTTAACAACCTCTATCTCGCAGGTGGTACGGTGACTTCGGCGGCAACCATTCCCGGAGATCAAGTTGTAGCAGGAGGAAATATAGTTCTGAGCGGCACGGTTTCCCAAGACCTAGCGGCAGCAGGGGGAAGCGTTACGGTGCTTTCAGATGTGGGCGATGATCTTCGTGCAATCGGCGGGACGATTATTGTAAATGGAAAAGTCGGCGGCGATGTCGTTGTGGGAGGCGGTGACATTCAATTGTCAGGAAGTGCGATTGGCGGCGACGTTTTTGCGGCGGGCGGCACGGTGTCGATTCGTGAAGCGGTCTCCGGGAACGTAAATGTACGTGGCGGAAAACTGGTTATTGATGCCCCAATAAAAGGCAATGTGTACTTTGAGGGAGAAGAGCTCGTCATCGGGAAGGGCGCTTCAATACAGGGAGCTCTCACCTATGGGACACCTCACGAAGCGACTACGGAAGCCGGCTCAAAAATTGTAGGCAAGGTGACGTTTAATCATTCTGAGAAGGATCTCTCCAAATCAGGCGCATTTTTGCTCGCGCTGTTTTCTCTCGCCGTCCTTGGCAAATTCTTAATGTCACTCGCAACCGCGCTTGCCGTTGGTCTCATCTTTAAGAAATTCACAAAAGAGTTTGTAAGCACATCTATAACGCGACCAATTATCGAACTTGCGCGTGGCTTTGTCGTAATCGTGATCTTGCCTCTCGTGTCGCTCATCTTGCTCGCAACGCTTGTCGGGATTCCATTTGGTGTTCTTGGGCTGCTCTCCATTGTGGCACTGATTATTTTCTCCTCGATCGTAGCGCCGATTCTCGCGGGAAGCTATCTGCATCACTGGTATTACAAAACGAGCGAATTCGTCGTTTCGTGGAAAACGATCTTGCTCGGCGTTGTTGTGTATTCGCTCCTCAGCTTCGTCCCGGTTCTTGGGGCTCTTGTTAAAATCGTATTATTTCTCATTGCGTGCGGTGCGGTGTCGCACATGAAATGGGAGGAAGCAAAACGCTGGCAGTAGTCGAAATATTACACTTCTCCTCGAGGCGCCTCATGTGGTACTCTGGGGCACTTACCGTATGTCCGCCGATGAAAAATTTGATTTCGTAATTCTCGGCGGCGGCGTGTCGGGACTTGGTTTTGCAAAGCGAGTCGCGGAACACGGAAAATCGGTGCTCGTTCTCGAGAAAGAGGCGATTGTGGGGGGCCTTTCTCGCAGCCTCAATCACAAAGGCTTTTATTTGGACTTTTGCGCGCATCGATTTCACACGAACAATAAAGTGCTGCTAAACGAAATACTCTCTCTCCCGGGCCTCACCATGGAGCGACATATAAAAAAAAGTCGTAACTACATGTTTGGCAAGTATTTGAAGTATCCCTTCGAGATACAAAATCTTTTGCGGGCGATGCCACTTCACCAAAGCGTTCTGTCCGGGCTTTCCTTTGGGTGGAATATCGTTACTAAGCCTTTCAAAAATAAAAAGAATCTCCGCTCGTTTGAAGACTGGTTTGTGTACATTTATGGCTGGAGGCTCTACCAGGTCATGGCCGCCCCGTACACGGCAAAAGTTTGGCGACATGATCCAAAAGAAATTTCCGCCGATTGGGCAGATCAAAGACTTCAGGGAGAAAATCTCTCGAAACTTTTGAAGCGAATCTTAAAAAAAGTCCTTACGTTTGATTTCAGTTCGTACAATCTCGAAGACGACAGCCTCGCCCCCGACGGCGGCGCATTTTATTTCCCCCTTCGCGGGATCCAAGAACTTCCTGATGCTCTTGCGCGAGCGGCTGGCGAAAAAGGGGCGGCCATCCGTACCTCCGTGCGAATATTGCGTGTCGACACGTCCGCCCGACTAGTCTATTACGAGCGCGAAGGAAAAACCTATACCGCCGAATACGCTCAACTAATTTCGACGATTCCACTTCACGCATATTACAATCTACAGGAGAGGCGAGACATTTCGGTGGAAGAAAGTCTCTCAGGGCTCTCGTACATGGATATTATTTTTGTGTATCTTTTCCTGGATGTGCCGCGTGTTTCAAATGATCATTGGCTCTATTTCCCGGACAAAGACATTATTTTCAATCGTGCCGTTGAATTTTCAAATTGGTCGCCCGTCATGTGTCCGCCTGGAAAAACATCCATTTGCTTCGACATAACCGCGTTCGCAGAAAGCCCCGAATGGAAAATGAGCGATACCGATTTGATAAAGCGTACGATTTCCGACGCAGAGCGCGTGAAATATATACGAAAAGAGCACGTTGAAGACGCGATAGTGGTCCGTATCAAACACGCCTACCCGTTTTATGATCTTGACTACAAGACGAAGCTCGACACCATTGTTCGATTCTTGGAAACCGATCATGAGCACCTGCTTGGCAGAACGGGGATGTTCCGTTACAACAATTCCGATAATTCTATCGAAATGGGGTTTGAGCTTGCTGAAAAGATGCTGGCGTCGGGCGTAGGCGCCAGCGTGTATGAGTACCAGGTCAAAGGGATAAGTTATTGATATAGTGGCATCCATGCAGATGAGAGAACGGGTGCGGACTTTTTTCTCGGAGGGGAGCGCCCCCCGCAGTATTTTTTTCGCTTCGCTCGCATTGCACCTGCTTTTTTTCTCGCTTCTCGTGTTTAATTACGGGCCGTACAGTTTTTTTCTTTCAAGCGACGGCAGTCTCAGTAATAATGATACTCAGCACTACGTTGTGATTGCAAAAAATCTCGCTGAGGGAAATGGATATTCGCGTTTCCCGGACGCCCCATTTGAACCTGACGCGCTTCGGACGCCGCTCCTACCGCTTTATTTTGTGACTTTTTTGTACCTAGGCGGTCTTTCGTTAGTTTGGTTGGCGATACTCCTTTTACAATTTCTGCTCGCTCTCACTCCTGTCGTTTTGTACAAAATTGCCCGCCAGTTTCTTTCTCATGAATATTCATTAATTGCAGCCCTGGCGCTCGCTGCAGAGCCAATCTTTCTCTATCGCAGTCAAATAGCTGAGCCTGATGCACTGCTGGTCTTTTTTTTGATCATCGCGACGTATTGCATTGTTTCTTTTTGGGAAAGGTATGGAAATGTACACGCGAGTGATCGGTACTGGTATGCCGCCTGCGCAGTCTTGGGAATTTCAATTTTGGCGAAACCGACCGCGCAGTATGTAACGGTATTATTTTTTATCGCACACACCGCGTTCCTATTCTTTTTTCACAGAAAGATAGGGCGCGCTGACGCGAAGAATCTTATCTTTGGGGCGCTCCTCATTTTACTCATTCTATCCCCATGGCTTTTCCGTAATCATCGTGTGTTTGGTGTTTGGGGCATGTCTTCAATTGCGACGTATAACCTATATGACTACTACACGGGCAATATAAAAATGTCGGGAGAAA
>JAYTPG010000066.1:0-12487 GCA_043747375.1 Candidatus Kaiserbacteria bacterium
GTCGAAATCTCGTAGAGTGAATGCGACCACACGTCACGACTCCCCAAGATCATGCCATTCAGTTCGTACGGAAGACCAAAGACCTCAAGGAATTCCAAAAATTGCCAGAATCGGCGACGCTCTTCTTCGGTAAGATATTCCATTGCTTGTGGTGCTCGTGCGATACCGGGGTGCCCTCGCTCGATTAGCTGAATGAGAGTGCCAAGTGGGTCGAGTGCGAGGCGCGGTCGGAGAGCTGGTGCAATGGTGTCAATGTGTTTTCGTAAATATTGACCGACATCTCGAACATAACGACCTGAGGATTCATTTGAGCCAATGTTATTTACGGAAAGAACTCGCTCTTTTAGGCCCGCGTGTTCTGCAATTGCACTACCAACGACTACCAGGAGTGCCTCTGCCATCGCCGAAGCGTGCCCGAACACGTGCAGTTCCAGGGTCACGCTCGGAATTGAGCCTGTGCCTTGCACCGTGCGCCAGGCAAAGAGTGCCTCGCCGTCGCGACGCGCACTCATGATCGCTTTTCGGGCAACGGAAGGGAGCCCGCGCTCGTCTTTGCGCGCAAACGAAAGCTGGCTTTCGATTTCGGCGGCCGCAGGTACTTTTTTTACCCGTCCCTCGATGTTTGTCTGGGCAGAAAGGCGGGGAACGTCTTCAATGGCGGTGAAACCGTAATATTCAGCGATCTTGATAGCGTCACCAAGAAGCGCAGCGGTCGAAGGGTACTTTGTGTCTTTGATTCTAATCATAATTAGTTATAGCGAGCCTCGCCCGGAAGCAGATTAATAGTGTTGAAGGGAAATAAACGCACCAATACACGCCCAATAATGTCCTTTCGTGGAAGCGTTCCCCATAGACGTGAGTCCGCGGAGACTTTTCTATTGTCTCCAAGGACAAAGTACTCGTCTTTGCCGAGTGGAATTTTCATGCCGGTTGAACCACCTATATTTTGAGCGTCTAAATATGGCTCGCTCAAGGTAAATCCTTCAGGATGTTCACTATTAATAATAGACACCGTGTTGTTTGCGAGAGAAACCGTCTCTCCTGGGAGCCCAATAACTCGCTTAATGAGGTCACGAGACGGTTCTTGGGGTAGGCCAAAGACGATAACGTCTCCTCTGTGCGGCGTAGAAACATCGTAGGTCACACGATCGACGATGAGGTAGTCGTGATTTTGGAAAGTATTTTCCATGGAAGCACCAGAAACGATATAGGGCGTCGCCACAAAAAATCGAATGAAGAGCGCAAAGCAAATAGCGAACACTGCATACCCAAACAAAGAGCGTTCAGCATCCGGTGAACTCGTTTTTTCCATCACCGAATCAGTCATGTGCGAGCATTCTACTATTCTGTTTTTTCCGACGCAAGTTTTTGCATTGAGTAATGCACACATGCCCCTCGACAAAATGAAAAATGTTTGAACGAAATGAAAAAGGAATTGAAGTTTTTGTGCTTTTGAATTTTTCATATACCATACTTGAATGGCATGGGTAATTGTGGGACTTGGAAATCCTGGAAATGAGTATTACAAGACGCGTCACAATGCGGGACGCATGGCCGTGGAGCATTTTGTGAGTCTTGTTGACTTCAGCGACTGGAAGGAGGAGAAAAAAGCGAACGCCAACGTTTCAAGAGGCCTTTTTGGGAAAAATATTGGCGTTGCGCTCCTTCCAAACACCTTTATGAACAAATCGGGAAGTGCGGTAGTAAAGTTTGTAAAGAGTCCAAAGGCCGCAGAAAGGCTTATTGTTGTTTACGATGACATGGACCTGCCACTAGGAAAAATGAAATTGTCTTTTGATCGCGGAAGTGGTGGACATAAAGGTATTGAATCTGTAACGCGAGCTGTAAAAACAAAAAACTTTACTCGCATTCGAGTTGGTGTGTCGCCTGAGACTCCCAGCGGAACGCTAAAAAAGCCAAGCGGTGAAAAAGACGTCTTAAAATTTATTCTTGGCACATTTAAGCCCGGTGAAATGAAAGAGCTTGAAGTGATGTTTGATAAAGTTGCACAAGCAATCGAAGCAATCGTCCTTCGTGGCCCTCTGGTTGCAATGAACGAGTTTAATCGGAACTAGTTTCGCACCTTTAGAAACCAATGAGAAAACAACCGGTGCTGCGTAGCAGCACCGGTTGTAATGAATGGTTTCGAAAATATTTATACAATCGGTTTCAATGTCATTCGACGATCTTTTGGTTCGAAGAATGAAATGGTGAACGGATACACTTTTCCAAGTTCGAGTTTTGCACGCAGATCTGATTCGTTTGCGAACTCAGACACGTGCACGAGTCCGGCAACACCTTCTTCAATGGAAGCGAGTGCGCCATGCTTGTTGTACTTAATGACAACGGCTTCAACTTTTTGGTCTTTCTTGTATTTAGCAGCAGCAGACTTCCACGGGTCGTCTTGAAGTGCCTTAATAGAGAGAGAGACCTTGTCGTCCTTGATTTCAATTACTTTCACGCTCACTTTCTCGCCAACTTTGTATCGAGCTTTTGGATTTTCAACAAGCGCCCAATCCATTTCTGAGATGTGAACAAGCCCTTCAAGGCCGTCTTCTATTTTAACGAACACGCCGAATTCTGTCGCGCCTGTTACAACTCCGTCGAGCACGTCGCCAACGCGATGCTTTTCAACGAGATTAGCGCGTTCGCTGGTTCCTGCACCTTTCTCAAGGAAGATAAGTTTCTGCTCTTTTGGATTTGCAGTAATTACCATGACTTCAAGAGTTGTGCCGATTAACTTCTTAAGCTCAACAAATATCTTGTCTTTGTCTCCGTCAGCGACGCGAGGGTAGTGAGCAGGAGCAAGCTGAGAAGCAGGGAGAAAGCCCTGGATGCCGTTCCAGTTGATGATGAGGCCGCCCTTGTTTGCATCTGCGACAGTGAGTTCAAAGACCGCTTTTTTCTGAACCGCAACCTCAGCCTCGTTCCATATAAGAGCTTGGCGAGCCTCGCGGAGTGACAATTCAAGATAGCCTTCCTCGTTATCGCTTTCTACTACTTTTGCAGTAATCGTGTCACCAATATGAACATTTTTAAGTGTGTCACGAGCCGAAAGGTATTCGCGGCCGTAAATTATACCGGTGCCAAATGGAGCCAAATCAACAAAGACGCGTGCTCGGCCGATCGCGATGACGGGGCCCTCTACTACGTCGTCTATGTTTGGGCGAGGTGCCGCGGTTTCCAAAAGTTCAGCCATCGGGCCGCCTTTTACCACCACCTGTTCTTCATCTCCGTCTTCAACCTTTTTAATCTCGTCTACTTTTGCCATTTTATTGTGTCGGGTCTCGAAGTGGTAGATTCGACGCTTACGCGCTTTCCACTATGCATACCTTCGAGATATAAACCGAACTATTATTAATAAAAAGTGCCCTAATTGGGCACGTCACATACTATATCGCGGATCCGGACTCAATGCAAGTCAGAAAAAGTTGAAACCTCAGGCATCTTGCGACACCTGAGGTTCCTTAGGCGGCCCTTATTTAAGGGGTCGGCCGGAGTCTAGTCCTTCAGTCCTGGTCGTTATGGTCGGTGATGTCGGAATCGACTGCATCGTGGTCACGATTCCAAAAATCCCCGTCAGCTTTGACCTGCTCGTCATTGTCGCCCATTTGTTGCGAGTCCGTCGATGGTTTGGCACCTTCGGACGCAATAGATGCCTTCATTTGCTGGGCCGTCGTACAGCCGGAGACGTTTGCGGCAATCGGGGTAATGATGTTGTCACCTGCCTTACCGTCCAAGTTTTTTCCGGATGATGTCGTCATCTGAGACTCCGCTTTTGTTCATTCCAGCATCTGTGCCGGAACGGTGCCCTCCATGAGTGGGAGCATGCTCGAATTTATATCAATCTCTCAAGTTTTGTCAAAATGGTTTTTTCTCTCAGCATCGTGATTTTGAATTAAAAAAATTTCGGCCCCATGTTCATTGTAGATGATGGGGCTGATGAAATTACATGACAAACATGAAGGTCCGCACTTATTGAAAGCACGGACCTATTATTTGTGGAGACATAGGACCTCGCAAAGCTAGATGAGGCTGAGTCCCGGGATGGGAGACTTCCAATCATTGACCCGAGGGTCTGGTGGGAGATCTTCGTCCCTTCTGTCTGGTTCCTCAAAAAAAGGAATTTCCTCGTCGGGGTCCAACATTGAAATGACGATTCTATCCATGACATCTCTCCAATCATTGCTCGCGCCGTTGAAGGCGGGAGCGAACACGCCGAATCATCCCTTGCGGGTAGGGCGAACCCATTAACGGTACTCCTTTCCTAATGCACGTCAATAGGGAGAAGTGCGCGATGCATAAAGCCGGTATATACTCAGAGCTCATGATAATTACTTTTCACGAGGGAGGGTGCGTTCGAGCTTCAGCGGGCGACACCGCCATGGTGTTTGCGCCAGTCTCGAAACAATCGAAAAACTTTAAGCCAACGAATTTTGGTGTCGACGTAACATTCGTCCCGCTAAAACATCCTGACATGAGTGGTGTTGAAGAGGCGGGCCGCGGAGACAAAGAGCCATTCGCAATTTTAGGCCCGGGTGAATACGAAGTAAAAGAAATAACAGCGACCGGATTTTCTACAAAATCCATGTACGGCGGCAAAGAAATGATAAATACTGTGTACTCGATCCTTTTCGATGGCCTCCACGTGCTGTATCTCGGCGCACTTTCAAACGCCGAGCTTCCTGCCGAGGTGATTGAGATGGATGCGCCAGATATCGTGATCATTCCCGTGGGGGGCGATGGTGTCCTAACTCCCGCAGAAGCGCAAAAGCTCTCGGTGAAACTTGAAGCAAAAATTGTTATTCCTATTCTCTATGACGATAAATCTTTGAAACAGTTTCTGAAAGAAGCGGGCGCAGAAGGAACTAAAGGAGTTGATAAATTGACGGTAAAACCACGCGATGTCGCAGAAAAACAAAACGAAGTTGTGGTGCTCAGTGCATAATTTTCCGCACAGTTTTACCTTTTTTTCCGACCGGCATCGCAAAGATGCGGTAAGCTATTGTTATGGTGATTCAGAAGACGATTGAAAATCTCCGTGAGAGACCAAAAGAAGAACGAAAAGCCGTTGCGCTTGCAGTGTCTTTTTTTGTGGTTGTCGTACTTTTTTTGGGATGGGCGATCTTTTTCTTTCAATCTATTCAATCAAGTAATACGACACAGGTAGTTGAAACCGGTTTTACGAGCAGAGTGATCGAAGCAAAAAACACATTCGAAACTCCAGCGCAATCGCAAGTCACTTCCGCTCCCGTAAGCAGCACAACCTCTCCGGACGCGCAGGGTTTTCAAATGATAGAAGAGACAGGGCAAGGCGTCCCTGCCCAATAACGTGACTCCTTGGCGGGGCCGCTTTTTGTTTAGTTTTCTTTTAGACGTGATACAATAGTGCGTCTTATGGCACGTAAAAGTACACCAGAGCCGGTTGCGCAACCTGAAGCTGAGGAGCGCAAAAATGTTGTTGCTCGTTCAATCACGCAAGAGATGCGCGAATCGTATCTCGATTACGCAATGACCGTTATTACCGCGCGCGCCCTTCCGGACGTACGCGACGGATTCAAACCCGTGCATCGCAGGATTTTATACGCGATGCATGAGTCAGGACTCACCGTCTCGGCCAAGACGAGAAAATCTGCAACAGTGGTTGGAGACGTGCTTGGGAAGTACCACCCGCACGGAGATACGAGCGTATATGACGCGATGGTAAAAATGGCGCAAGACTTTACGATGCGATACCCGCTTATTATCGGCCAAGGAAACTTCGGTTCAATCGACGGTGACGGTGCTGCGGCGTATCGATATACCGAAGCAAAAATGTCGCGCCTTGCTGGCGAAATGATCCGCGATATTGAAAAAGGAACAGTGGACTTTCGGCCGAACTACGACAATACAAAACAAGAGCCAACAGTTCTCCCTGCCGCTATTCCAAATCTCTTATTAAATGGCACGCTCGGTATTGCAGTCGGCATGGCTTCAAACATACCTCCGCACAATCTCCGAGAAGTTTGTTCCGCCGCGATACATCTCATCGATAATCCAGAAGCAACTACTGACGATTTGCTCCAATTCGTAAAAGGACCAGATTTCCCGACGGGTTGCATTGCATTTAATGAAAAAGATATCGCACAGGCGTACCAGCACGGCCGTGGCCCTGTTGTGGTGCGCGGCGACGCTGAAATAGTTGAAGGGAAGAAAGGGGACTACCACATTATCATCACGTCGATTCCATTTCGCGTGGTGAAAGCGGATTTGCTCACCAGAATCGCAGATTTGGTCCATGAAAAAAAGATCGAAGGAATTCGTGATTTACGCGACGAGAGCACCAAAGACATTCGGGTCGTGATCGAACTTAAAAACAACGCACACCCTCAGACGGTTCTCAATTATTTGTACAAGCACACGCAACTCGAAGAAGCATTTCATTACAACGTGGTCGCACTCGTCGACGGTGTTCCGCAGACACTGTCCCTTAAGGCGCTTCTCGAATATTTTGTTGCACACCGAAAAGAAGTCGTAACTCGCAGAACGAAATTTGATCTGGCGAAAGCGCAGGCCCGAGAGCACATCTTGCTTGGACTAAAAAAGGCGCTCGATCATATCGACGAAATCATAAAACTCATAAAGAAATCTAAGGACGTCGATGACGCCCGACTCGGCCTCATGAAGACATTCAAATTTTCGGAATTGCAGGCGAACGCCATTCTCGAAATGCGATTGCAGAAACTTGCGGGTCTGGAGCGAAAGAAAATCGAAGACGAATTGAAAGAAGTGCAGGCGCTTATCGAGGAGCTGCAAGCGCTTTTGAAAAGTGCAAAGAAACTGATGGATCTCATCACCAAAGAAATCAAGGAAGTAATGGAAAAATATGGCGATGATCGTCGCACCAAAATTGTAAAAAAAGGTGCCAAACTTCTTTCCCCGGAAGACCTCGTTGCTGACGAAGAATCTGTTTTGGTTCTCACGTCCGGGGGCTACATTAAACGAACCAATCCAGGAGAATACAAGCGTCAGAAAAGAGGTGGCGTTGGCGTGGTCGACCTCGATACCAAAGAAGAAGATTTTGTCACCCAATTTCTGACCGCCAGCGCACACTCGGATCTCCTGTTCTTCTCTGACCGGGGCAAGGCGTATCAATTGAAAATGTATGATGTTCCCGAAGGCAGACGTGCAACAAAAGGAAAATCAATCATGAACTTCCTTTCTATCGAGCAAGGCGAAAACATCACCTCCATTCTTTCAATGCCGAAGGCGGTAAAGGCTTCTGAAGAGCTGTCTCTCGTTATGGTTACGCAAAATGGAACGGTAAAAAAGACGGCCGCAGCCGCATTCAAAGAAGTCCGTCGCAGCGGGCTCATCGGCATTACTCTGGATAAAGGCGATGCGCTCATTTGCGCGCAGTTTGTCCGTAAGGGTGATGACGTGATGCTTACAACGGCAAAAGGGCAATCAATTCGATTTAAGGAATCTGATGTTCGTGAGATGGGTCGTCAGGCAGGAGGTGTACGCGGAATGAAACTTGATGCGGGAGACATGATTGTGGGAGCCGGCATCGTTCCAAAAGAATCGAAAAATGCAGAACTTCTCGTCGTTTCTTCAACCGGCTACGGAAAAATGACCAAACTTTCTGAATATAAAACGCAAGGTCGCGGCGGGAGCGGCATTAAAACTATGTCCATCACCCCGAAAACAAAGCAACTCGTCGGTGCCGCAGTCATTCTTGCAAAGGGTGGCGAACTTGTGGCGATGTCTAAGAAAAGCCAGACCATAAGAACTGGGCTTGAAGAAATTCCAACACTCAGTCGCGCAACACAAGGAGTGCGAGTTATGAAAATGCGTGAGGGCGACCAAGTTGCCTCCTTCGTTGTCTTTGATAATCCCGAGGCTGTCGTTTAACTTTCCCCATTTTCGAATATAAGTTGAACACGTTCAATTCTTGTCGTTATATACTGTTTACATGACGGCAGCCTCGAAGGTGTTTAATACCGCTGGTTTTGCACACCCGCCCCGAAACGTTGCGGCGCTCGCTATCGAGCCAGGAATGATAGTTGCCGATTTTGGCTCAGGTAGTGGTGCATATGTTCTCGCGATCGCGGAAGCGCTTCAAAACGTCGGGCAGGTATATGCCGTTGATATTCAAAAAGATTTGCTACGAAGAACGTTAAATGAAGCGCAAAAAAGAGGCCACACATCGGTCAGCATTATTTGGGGGGACTTGGAAAAACCATTTGGCTCAAAACTCGCTGACGCCACCTGTGATCTCGTACTCATTTCAAATTTGTTGTTTCAAGTAGAACAGAAAGAACTTATGCTCAAGGAGGCTGCGCGTATCACAAAACCCAAGGGACGAGTCGCCATCGTTGATTGGCAAGAATCGTTTGGAGGTATGGGGCCAGTGCAAGATAATGTAGTGGACAAAAAAATGGCCCTTTCCCTTGCTGAAAAGGCCGAACTCAAATTCCTAAAAACCTTTGACGCAGGGGCGCACCACTACGGAATCGTTTTTCATAAGACACATAAACTGCCCGCATGAAAAAATTAAGCACGTTTCAAATTGCCATTCTCGTTATTTTTGGCTCTCTTGGCGCTGCGGGCGTTCTGCTTTTCTCTCTCTTTGCGTCGGGAGCGAACTCTAATGACATCGGAAACGTAACAATCTGGGGTACGTTTCCCGAGGATCCAATCAAGCTTGTCCTGAAAGACGCATCGGACCTCGATAGCAGGCTTTCAGGAGTAACATATGTGCAAAAGGATCCCACAACGTTCGAAAAAGATTTGACCGAAGCGCTCGCAAGCGGCAGAGGCCCCGATCTCTTTTTCATGCGTCAAGATTTTGCGGTCCACGATGGAAATAAGACACTTCATATTCCATTCGATCAGCTCTCTCAGTCTCAATTCAATAGTACATTTCTTAATGCGGCGCAACCATTTATTGGAATTGATGGCGTTGTAGCAGTTCCCATCTTGGCGGATCCATTGGTTCTCTATTGGAACAAAGACATTCTTGCAACAGCAGGGTACTCCAATCCACCGGACACGTGGGACCAAGTGTCTCCGATGGTAAAGAAATTAGTAAAAAAGGATGATGCCGGCACGCTCGTTAAAAGCGGGATCGCGATGGGTGAATACAGAAACATCCCGAGCGCAAAAGATATTTTGACGGCACTCTTTTTTCAGGCCGGAGGGTCTCTCACGACGCGTGACACTGAAGGGGTGATTCGCTCAGCTCTTGCCGGGCAAAATAACTTGCAAGCGGCAGTAATCGCACTCAGTTTCTACACAAAATTTGCGGATCCCGCGCAAGAGGCATATTCCTGGAGTCGAGCGCTAAAAGATGCCAAAGCCATGTTTGCCGCTGGAGACTTAGGGCTATACATCGGACACGCGAGTGACCGAGCAGCGATTGTTGAGGCAAACCCAAATCTTAATTTCGGAATATCGGGCTTGCCTCAGTTAAAATCTTCTGCCACAAAAGTAAATGTGGCGACCGTGTACGGATTGGCACTTGCGCGTAACACTAAAAATCAACAAGGTTCCCTTACGGTTACGTATTTGCTTGCGGCAGAAGGCATTGCCCAGCCCCTTTCCCAGTCACTCGGAATGACGAGCGCGCTTCGTGACGTGTTGGAAGGAACTCAAACTGCAGTAAAGAAAGACCCTTCCTCATCTGGAAAGGCGCTTCAGGCACTCGTGAAAACAGCGAGCAAATCGGAGCAGGACTTGTTCAATCAACAATCTGCTATTGCGGCATCATGGCTTGATCCAAATCCTGAACAGACAGACAGTCTTTTCAGGTCTATGATAGAAGATACCGTGAGCGGTTCCGCGAAATTAACAGAAGTGGTACAACGTGCAGATAAGCAAATAGGTGAAATAATAGGGCTATGAAATTTTTACATAACACTATCTCGTTCCTACTCATAAACTTGCTCATCCCCGTGGTTGCACTTGCGGCACCGGCGGGAAAGTTAGAAGATCCGTTAAACTCAAATTACAGCTCCATCCCGAATTTCATTTCTGGCGCTCTTAAGGTGATGGTGGAAATCGGCCTTCCCGTTGTTGCGTTGTTTCTACTCATCGCTGGGTACAAATTCGCCGCGGCCGGAGGGAATCCACATAAACTTGAGGAAGCAAAAGAGAACTTCGTCTATGTGATTCTCGGGGCTCTCTTAATTCTAGGCGCCTGGGTCCTTGCGACGCTTATTGGAAACACTGTGACAGAACTCGTTCGCTAATTCATATGCGTCGCTTTTTACTTTCACTTAGCGCTCTCCTTATCCTTGTGGCGCCAGCGCTTTCAGAAGCAGCGAGTGCCCCGAGAACTTTCGCGGAGCTCGCGCACCAGGCTACGGTCATACTTTCAAGCGGCACCACCGTACTGGTCTTATCGGGCATGGTCGTCTATTTCTGGGGAATTGCGTACAACATGAATCGTTTCGGCGAAGGAGAATACGAGGTTTTCAAGCAATATTTTTTTTGGGGCATTATCATAATTTTTCTCATGGTCTCAATCTGGGGCGTACTAGGAATCTTAAAGAACACATTCTTTTCCAGTAATCGGGTAACTGGCGGCGGCGGAACGGGTCAAAACTGTACCTCGTTTGGTAACTGTCAAAGCAATTAGTAGGTATGCCTGTCGACGTCTTTTCAGAATCAGCACAAAATCAAACGGCCGGTATTGGCGGCGCTTTTTTTACCCCGACGCCAGGAACGACACTCGCGTCGGTTGCCGGTCTCGCAAATATTTTAGCCGGATTACTGCTTGTCGCGGCATTTTTATTCTTTTTTGGCGGTCTAGCAACTTGGGCACTTCGCCTCGGAATGGTGGGTCGCGACGATGGTGTGAAGTACATGCGCTGGGGAGTGACGATGCTCTTTATGCTTGCGGCTGGTCTCGCGCTCATAAATTTTATACAATTTCATACGCAGATAGTACTTGGCCTCATCGCGGGGGCATTCGTCGTTCTTATTGCCTGGATCGCCGTTACATTTAAAAGTGAAGGTGATGATGAGGCGAAAGACCACTAAGTAATAAGCCCTTTCTTATCCACAGTTTCTTATTGTGCTCGGAGGTGGGTACGCGTACGATTGGTTCACTTACTCGTAAGAGAATAATTAATTTTTTATGCGCAGAATTATCGGAATTTCATCACTTTCAACGCTTTCACTAGCCGCTCTCGTATTGCCCTCCCTCGTTTCCGCCCTCGGTGTTCTTGACACCCTTTATACTATTAGCCGAATATTGAATGGTCTTGTAGGTATTATCGTAACCATCGCGATCATCGTATTCTTTTGGGGACTCGTTCGATATCTTACCGATGTGGGCGAAGCTAAACAGGAAGGTCTTAAAACTATGTTCTACGGCGTGATCGCTATTTTCGTCATGGTTTCCATCTGGGGCATCATTCATCTCGTTCAAAACACGTTCGGCGTCGGTGGGCAGAATACGGCCATCATTCCACAAGGCATCATCGTTCCTCCAGGTAACTAATACATCTAGTCAGGTATGCCTCCTGCTGCAGCCGGACTTCTTCATCGCATCGAACAGCAGGTGCTGACTCCTGTTGCGGAAGTGGTTCTTGCAGCGGGGTTTTTTCTCTTCATTTGGGGATTGGTAAAATTTCTTTGGGACATTGAGGAGGGTAGTGGACAAACCGAAGGGAAGCAGCATATGTTTTGGGGTGTCATGGGCATGCTCATCATGGTCTCAATCTGGGGAATCATCGGACTCATGCTCGGTACCTTTGGAATAAACAGCACCTCAACACTGACCGATGTAAATCGAGCGAACTCAACGGTAAACACTGTTCAGTTTGGACGGTAGATTGAAAAAAATATTACCGCATCGAAACTGTGTAAAATTCGTCGTCACGCGTAATTTGTTCGCCGTCGCTCGGAAAACTCTCCGGCCCGGCTCGTCTATTTTGCCAGCTTGCAAAGCCTGACCCCGGCTCGGACTAAAGCAAAAAACAGTGCGCGGGCACTGTTTTTTCTACTTAGTCCGCCCGGTAGGGATCGAACCTACGACCTTATCCTTAAGAGGGATCTGCTCTACCAGCTGAGCTACGGGCGGGTACCTTTTCTGCCCCCACACAAACATCGCGGGGTTGCGCGAAATAGTATCATGAAATTTCGCTCTGTCATGGTATATTCCGCTGGTTGGGCAGATGGCGAAATTGGTAGACGCGCCAGCCTTAGGAGCTGGTCCTTAATCGGATGGGAGTTCGAGTCTCCCTCTGCCCACAAATTCGGAAGACACTCGTTTCGTGCGAGTGTTTTTCGTTATTAGGTTGTATATCAAGCCTATTTTGGTGGTTCGAAGTTTCTTATCTGCATCCACGAAAACACCTTCAGGAAATACGAGGTTTTGGAGTTGAGGACGAAGCTCTCGGGGCAAGTCAAACCACGTACGGCCAAGGTTCCCAATGAACGTTGTAGCGTAGATCACGGCTGTCTCTATATCGTATTTTTCGATCTTGGTCTCATTGAG
>JAYTPG010000067.1:0-2480 GCA_043747375.1 Candidatus Kaiserbacteria bacterium
CAATTTTTGACATGTTCGCGCAAGTATATAGCTATTTTTAGGAAAATCAATACAAAGGGCCGCCAACGAGTTACGAAAGGCGGCCCAGGCTCACGTTACGTCATGAATGGATAGACAAAAAAGGCGATGTAAAGCCCGCTCACAAGAGCAAGCGAACACCAGATCTTTAGCATCTCTGTAGTCATGCGAACCTCTTGTTCTGATTAAAACGCGAGCACTAAACAGTATTATACCACGTATCGTATCTTTGTCTAGTCCTCCAAAAGTGGCTTGTCAAGTGCCAGTGTCTGAACGCCTGCGGATGAGCCTGTTATTCGATATACATCCTTGTCGACTTTCGCGAGCTCCTTATCTGCGGCATTGTAATGATTGACCGTGGTTGAGAGCGAAGCACCTAATTTTTTGTAGTACACATCGTAGGCCTCTATGTGCTTCATAAGGACTTCGACATTTTTCTTTATTTGTTCTGCGTCTTTTTCTATTTTAAAGGCTTTGAAACCGTAGAGTACGGAATTCAGATACGCGAAAAAAGTCGTTGGAGATACGATAATGACTTTCTTTTCATTTTGCGCATAATCGAGCAGATTCCGCGCATTTACGGAGCCCACGCTGCCCGTGACGAGGTCGTAGTAGATGGATTCCGCTGGGATGTACATAAAGGCAAAACCCAGCGTGTTTTCCTCAGGGCGAATGTATTTAGATGTTTCATCAATTCGTTTCTTTAAATCCTTCTTGAAAGCGTCTTCGTACTCGGCTTTTCTTGTCTCATCCTTTTCATCTATTAGGCGTATGTAATTTTCTAATGGAAATTTAGCGTCTACCGGCACTATTCCCTCTTTAACGAAAATAGCAGCATCTACTGTCTCACCATTTTTGAAATCGTATTGCATTTTAAACTGCTCAGGCCCGAGAATGTTTGAAAGAATAAGCTCCAGACCGGCTTCCCCAAGATTTCCACGCTGCTTTTGGTTCTTCAGAACTTTTTCAAGATTTTGCAGTTGCTCCGCAATTGTGAAGACTTGCTTCGTTGAAGCGTTTGTCTCGGCAACCCCTTTCGCCACTTCAGTAAGCTGCTTATGTACAAGATCGCGTATGTCAGTAGCAAGGCGCTGAGACTCTCCAAATTGCGTCTTCATGCCCTCGAACATCCGATTTGTACCCTCCCCAAGCTTAGAATCGACGGATCGCGAAAGATCCTGAAGAAGATTTTGGATTAGAATGAGGCCCGAACCATCTTGCTTCGGCGCTTGTTTTAAAAATAAAAAATACACCAGAAGTATTACGTTTAGTACGAGTAACCCAATGATTAACCATTCCATCGGCCGATTGTAGCATGGGTGACTTTTTGTTAAACTCACGTGATGCTTACACAACAAATTCGAGAAGACATGAAGACTGCGATGCGAGCGAAAGACGACGTTCGTGTACAAACTCTTCGCGGCGCGCTTGCCACTTTTATGAACGAACTGGTTTCAAAGGGTAAAAAACCGACCGATGAAGTCGATGACGTCTTGGCGGCCTCCGTTTTGAAACGACTCGCCAAGCAGCGCAAAGATTCCATCGAACAATTTGTAAAGGGTAATCGCCCGGAGCTTGCGGAAAAAGAAAAACAGGAACTTTCCATTCTCGAAGCCTATCTCCCCAAGGCGCCTACCCGTGACGAAATAGAAATTGTTGCGAAATCAAAGATTGCTGAACTAAAAGTTACTGATGCGTCAGGGATCGGCAAACTAACGGGTGCGGTAATGAAAGAGTTTTCCGGAACCGCCGATGGAAACGATATAAAGGAAGTACTGCTCAGGCTTCTTTCTTAAGAAACGGGGTGCCCTGCGTGTGCTCTATACACGCTAAATGCGGCAATAATCGCAGCACATAAAAATAAAGTCGGAAGAACTGTGTCGTATGGGAGAAACCCTAGCAAGAGGGCAGCAAAAAGTGCGGCAAGGAGTCTCCCAAGAGCGAGAGATATTTCTTTTAGAGCGGAGAGTTCATCAATATATGAACCATTGTCTCCCCGCTGCTCAGTTGCAAAGTGATCACTGCGGGTGCCAGGAACGCCGCTGCCGTAGGTTTCTACAAGCATGAGGCTGACCGGAGTGATGACAAAAATTCTAATAATCCATGTCGAAGCTGCGTGCGCAGCCGCCAAAAGCGGGCTTGATGCGTGTGCCGTCTGACCTGCGTCTTTAAGAATCAATGAGACGAGGAGAGTGAAACCCATTAAAATACCAAAAAGTGGAAACGAACCTCCGAGTATTAGAAAAATGGCAATCGGCCAAAACAAAAGGAGTAGCGTACCCTCAAAGCCGCTTGCCAGCGAAGAAGCAACAAAATGTCTGTGTGCAGGTTCAATCAGCTCCCCGAACGTTTCTTGAAATGACCAACTGAAACCTTCATACTGCTCAGGAACATGAATGAGTGGGAGCAGAGAAACCATAAATAGTCCCACCATTCCAAATAAAAGCGATATTGGCGCGAAC
>JAYTPG010000068.1:0-13425 GCA_043747375.1 Candidatus Kaiserbacteria bacterium
ATTGGCAAATGCGACGGCAAACGCGGCAGGCACTGTCTCGTACAATGTGTACACGAATAACTCATGTTCTTCCGGTGCCCAAAGCGCAGGTTCTTTTACGGTAGTTAACGGCGTAGTCCCAAATTCTAATTCTCTGCAATTTAATTCTGTCGGCGCGTATTATTGGCAGGCGGTCTACAGTGGCGACGCAAATAATGTTGCAGCTACAAGCACCTGTGGCACTTCGATTCTGAACGTCGCCAATCCAGCCTCGAATATAGTCTCAATTACCACTTCGCTCTCAACCACAACGGCACTCGTAGGGACTGCTGTTTTTGACGGCGCGATCTTGAATGGAAAGACCGCAAATGCGGGTGGAACGGTCACCTACTCTGTTTACACCAACAATGCGTGCTCTCTTGGTAAGATAAATGCGGGACAAAAAACAGTGACGAATGGAAACATTCCAAACTCAGATTCCGTCGGCCTAAATTCAGTCGGCACCTACTACTGGCAAGTTGTTTACAGTGGCGACGTGAGTAACGTTGCTGCAACAAGTACCTGCGGGGCGGAGGTTGTAACAATCAGCGCAGCTCTTCCACCACCAACTCAAAATGGAAATGGTTCAATCTTGGGACAGGTCTTTAACGATCTGAACAAGAATGGAATTAAAGATGCGGGCGAAGCAGGTCTTCCGGGCTGGAGCATCAATCTGTATGCTAGTGCAAACTTCGTAAATGGTGCGTATGATCCCGTCTTCAAAACGACTGTATCTGATTCGAGTGGCAATTATTCCTTTAGCAGTCTTGCGGATGGTACCTACAGTGTCGAAGAGCTGCGCCAGAGCGGATGGAAACAAACGACGGATGATTTTTCCTCGGTAGTAGTTTCTGGTGGCGCATCCGTTACAAGCTGGGACTTCGGTGATGTTAAAAAAGGTAATGCCGGACATGGCCAGGACAAGCATGGACACGGCAAAGGAAAAAACATTGAGGATGAAGATGGCCTAGAGAGTAGTGGTCATGCAGGTCGTCAAAATGACAAGAATAAAGATTGCAAAGAAGAAATCGATGATTAATAGATAACTCTTAACCCCCGCGGGCGCTACGCGCCCGCGGGGGTTTTGCGCGCAAAGGTATACTACGCACATGCATCTCCATCGTTTTTATAAAGACCTCGCGATTATTGCACTTTCAATCGCCGGCACAATTGTATTTGTTCAGTTGGGTGTGTTCGGCAAGATACTGAGTGGACTAGAAGAGCAGGCATACATCGGCAGTCTTATCTCGGGCATTTTTTTCACCTCGGTTTTCACTATCGCACCCGCTACCGTCGCGCTCGCTCAGCTTGCTGAGGCGTCGCACCCCATGACTGTCGCACTATGGGGTGCACTCGGCGCGATGATAGGAGATCTTCTGCAGTTTCTGTTCGTCCGCGATGTTTTCGGACGTGATTTAAGACGTTTTTTAAAAAAGCAGATCCACATTGATGTTCACTCGTACTTCCATCATGGTTTCATGAAGTGGCTAGGCCCAATTATTGGCGCCATTATTATTGCTTCGCCGCTTCCAGACGAAATCGGCCTTGCCATCCTGGGACTTTCCGGAATGAGTCTTTGGATTTTCCTTCCGCTCACCTTTACCTTCAATTTTCTTGGCATTCTCGCGCTTGGGATGATCGTTACCGGCGTCTCCGGAAGCTAATTTTTCCACATTCGTGCGAATGGCGACGAAAAATGTATACTGTGGCCATGCGAAGTTTTTTTCTTTCTCTATTATTCTCAGTTTTTCTTTTTTCACTTTCCGGAACCAGTGTTTTTGCGTCGCGAATTGAAATTCTCTCTACTCCGATACTCGTAACAAACACTTCTCCCACATCTTCCGTCGCGTATTTCGGCTCGCTCGAAGGGACTTCGATTACGTTTGCCCTTAAAGGCGAGGATGCGTTCATTTTAGAAACAAGCATCTTCGTTCCCGATGTTGATGGCGCGACGCGTGATTTTTCTGTCTTAATTCAAGATGGTGCGCGGCACAAAATCGCCTCATTTAGTGGTAAAGGAGAGGGAAATCTTTGGCAGCATTGGTTTGAGGCCTGGACGGGAGAGTGGTACTGGCGCGGCGCTGATTTCAAAGCTGGTCTGCCGCGTGACACGTATTTTCTTACTGTAAGTAATCCAAAAAACACGGGAAAATTTGTGCTGGTAGTCGGGGGGAATAGTCCCGCGCCGAGTTCTTTTTCAGAATTGTTTAGCATTGAAATGTTTTTTGGAAATCCGAGCGCCCTTATTCAAAGCAGAACGGGGGGACTAACGCTTCTATTTTTACTTCTCATTGCCGGCTTTGTCTGGCTTTATAGGGGAAGGTAAAGAAACCTCATGACCATTCGTTATACCGTTACGCATAGTCAGAAAGCGCGGTACATGCGACTTACGGTGCGTCCAGGCGGCGACGTTATTTTGACGGTCCCAAGCGGCGCGGGTGAAACCGCGATTACTCGATTCATGGATCGTCACATGAGCTGGGTCGTACGGGCGGTCAAACGCATGCGCAATCAAATTCCGCTTCCGGTCTACGGCAAGCGCGCATATGTGCGATACAAAGAGGAGGCGCGAAGTTTTGTGGAGGGCCGCGTGCATTTCTGGGCGAGCATTTACAAAATTTCTTTTAAACGCATTGCGATCCGAAATACGAAGACTCGGTGGGGAAGCTGCTCTCGAGAAGGGAATCTGAATTTCTCATATGCGATTCTCTTTCTTCCAAAAGAACTTGCCGATTACTGCATTGTGCATGAAATCTGTCATCTCAAAGAACATAACCATTCAAAAAACTTCTGGGCGCTTGTTGAAGCCGCATTGCCTGACTATAAAAAAAGGCGTGTAATGCTTCGAAAATATGCGCTCTAAAAAGTTTTCACACTAGGTGTTTTATGCTATAAATAGAGCCATATGGCGAATATTTCGAGGTTTTTTAACCTCTTTCGGGCGTACGTTCGGGGTCTTACTACACGAGGAAAGATTATCGGCGCAGTAGTAGCATTGATAGTCATCATCGCAGGCGTCCGTTTTCTAAAAGGAGGAAATACTGCTGCACCAGCCGACGCTGTACGTTTACGACAAGTGCAAACCGCGACTATTGCTGATCTTGCGAATGGCTCGGTTCCGCTTCCACTTATTGGAGAAGTGAAGTCTCTGAGTGAGGCGGAAATTCGTTCGGAAAGCTCGGGCTCAATTACGCATTTGTACCACAGGCTCGGTGATTATGTGGGAGCCGGTACGATTATTGCCGAAATTGAAAATAGCTCTCAACGAGCCTCGCTACTTCAAGCCGAGGGGGCACTCGACAGTGCAAAGGCAAGCATTCAAAAAAGTGACGCCGTGTTCGGGGAGAGTAAAACAGGAACACTCGACACTATTAGAAGTGTTTACACGTCAAATGACGACCTGGTTATATCAAAACTCGACCCGCTGTTCTCAAATCCGCGCTCTAATGTGCCTCACTTCGAAATTCTTACCTCAAATTCTCAGATAGCCAGCAATGTCCAGAACGAACGAGTGACCTTAGGCCAATTACTTGAAGCCGAGAAAAGGCGCGGCGCGTCTCTCACTGTTTCTTCTGATCTTAAGGCGGAAATTTCAAAAGCAATCGATGAGACTCGCCAGGTAAAGTCATACATAGATGACATTTCAGTGATATTAAACGCGGGGATCCCGTCAGTATCATTTCCGCAAGCAACTATTAGTACCTACATTGGCGTTGTAAGCGGCGCTCGCACAAGCGCTTCTGCATCGCTCTCTGCACTTTCTGCCTCCCAGCAAGCGCTCACTGCAGGAGAACTCCATGCCGCAACTCCGGAAGGATCTTCGTCTGCGGACGCTGCAATAAAACAAGCGCAAGGGGCATATGCGGCGGCGCAGGCACAGCTCGAAAAGACACTCGTGCGTGCTCCTATTGGTGGGACGCTGAACAACCTTTCTATTAATTTGGGGGATTTCGTTTCAGCGTTTCAGCAGGTGGCGATAGTTTCAAATAACGGCGCGCTCGAAATTGTCGCCAAGATAACACCCGAAGATCGAGACTCCATATCCGTTGGCGCGAAGGTAAAAATTGAAGGTGAGTATGACGGCCACGTCACGCGTATTGCTCCGGCAGTAGACCCGACCACCAAGAAAATAGAAGTGAAAATCGGCCTCTCCTCTCCAGCTCAATTCACGAACGGCGCGTCCGTACATCTCGACATCACCAGAACGCCAAAAATGACAAAAACAGGTAAGACGATCTCTATTCCCGTTGCCGCAATAAAAATAAATGCCGACGCAAGTGTTGTCTTTACGGTTGATGAGGCGCATCACCTTGTCGCGCATGCGGTTAAAACCGGACCGCTTCTCGGGGATAAAATCCAGATTCTCTCTGGTGCAACGCCTGACATGCGCATTGTCGAAGACGCACGCGGACTTAAAGATGGACAGGAAGTCGATGTACTCTAAAACATATGCTGTCGTTCTGGAAATTTTTTCTACATAACAGGCAATTTTCGCTACTCGTAATGATCGCACTTGTTGCGGCGGGGCTTTTCTCACTCAACGCGGTCCCAAAAGAATCGGCCCCTGAGGTACGCGTGCCGATCGGTGTGGTGAGCGTCGTGTTGCCTGGCGCTTCGGCTGAAGACGTCGAGAGACTCGTTACGAACAAACTCGAAGACGGGCTCAACAATATCAATCATCTCGACAAGATGACGTCGAGCTCACACGAGAGCGTATCTTCCGTCGTCGTCCAGTTCGTAGCGAGCGCCGACATTGATAAGTCGCTCCAGGATCTAAAATCAGAAGTTGATAAAATCAAACCCGATCTTCCTAAAGAAGCAGAGATCCCAACGGTTACCGAAGTGAGCGTCACAGACTCGCCCGTACTTATTATTTCTGTTTCTGGCAACTACACCCCGTCTGAATTGACCGCGCTGGGGGATACACTCAAGGATGAAATCAAGAGCGTAAAAGGGGTCTCTAAAGTACAGGTCTCTGGTGTTCGCGACCGAGAAGTGCAAGTGATTGTAAGTCAGGCAAAACTTGATCAATATGGACTGCGTCTCGTCGACGTTGTCGGCGCGATTCAAGCATCGAACAGCGCGCTTCCGATTGGCTCTATCAGCATGGACGGCGTCGAATATGCCCTCAAATTTAAGGGGGACATCGCCGACCCATCCGAGGTAAACGATATCGCGCTCGTTTCTCAAAATGGAACTCCCGTGTATGTCCGCGACATTGCCAATGTTTCAAATGGTTTGCAGGATGCGACACGTCTGGCCCGCGTAAGCTCTGGAGGCTCTCCTTCGATTTCTTCTCTCACACTCGCGGTCTTTAAGAGTTCAGGCGGCAATATTATTGTTACCGCGGACACTGTGAAAGAGCGACTGAAGACGTTACAGAAAGGCATCCTGTCTGACGCAACGGTATTGATTTCATTCGACGAAGGAAAACGAATCAGCAAGGATCTCTTCAATTTGACCGAGACGGGGGTCATTACCGTTGTGCTCGTCATGATCACTCTCTTTCTAACCATAGGCTGGAAAGAATCGATAGTCGCGGGGCTCTCCATCCCTCTCTCGTTCCTCATTGCATTCATTGGTCTCGTTCTTACGGGAAACACCATCAACTTCGTCTCACTTTTCTCACTTATTCTCGCAATCGGAATCTTGGTGGATTCCGGCATTGTGGTTACCGAGGCGATACACACGCGTTCTAGTCTTTACCCGACGAAAGAAAAGGCGGCAGAAGCGTCTCTCGACGAATATGCCCAGCCTCTAACCGCCGGAACAATGGCAACTATTGTGATGTTCGTCCCGCTCTTTTTCATCTCAGGCATCGTTGGCAAATTCATCGCCTCTATTCCGTTCACACTTATCGGCGTCTTAATCGCCTCCATCTTCGTCGCGCTCGGTCTCGTTCCTCTCATTGCGATTCTTTTCACCAAGAAAGAGATGAATTCGTTTGAGAAATGGCAGGAAGAGCTTACGCATAAGTCTCAAGCCTGGTACAAGGCGCACCTCTCCGCTTTGCTTGGAAACAGACGAGCTGAGAACATTTTTATGGTGTCCATCGGCGTTCTCCTCGTTGTTGCCTTTTCCTTGCCGGCGCTGGGCGTCGTGAAAAGCATTTTCTTCCCTCAGGACGATGCCGCCTTCGTTTATATCGCGATTGAAAAACCGGAAGGGACCATTCTCGAACAAACTGATCTTGCAACCCGTGAGATCGAGGAAAAATTATATGACAACAGGGATGTAGAGTCGTTTGTGACGACCGTGGGACGAGGATCTGAATTCGATCAAAATTCTGGCGTTGGCCCAAAGTTTGCCAACATCACGGTGCTCCTTCACGATAATAGAACCAAGACCTCAACGCAGATCGTAGAAAGTCTTCGAAAGACCCTTGCTGAAGTAAAAAGCGCTGATGTGCACGTCTTCGAACCAAATAATGGTCCGCCATCGGGGGCGCCTGTGGTTATAAAATTCACTGGCAATGATCTTGACGCACTTGAGCACGCGGTTTCAAAAGCAGAAGACATTTTGAGATCGATTCCGGGAACGAGCGAAGTTGAAACCAGTACGAAAAATAATGGCACACAGTTTGTTCTGTCGGTAGACAAGGCGAAAGCAACTGCGGCAGGGCTCAATCCGTCAATTATTGCGTCAACACTTCGCACTGCCGTAAACGGAGTGACTGCAACTACCATTAAGAAACAGGAAAAAGATATCGATGTGGTGGTAAAGCTCGATGTGAATCCCGCGTACACGCAGCCGAGCGAGACTAATCATGCGTCTCCCGACGCAATCCGAGAGATTTCCATTCAAACTCCGCAAGGTCCCGTACTCCTCGGCTCGGTCCTAACCGCATCCGTAGAAAGAAGTAATGCCGTCATTAATCACGAAGATCGAAAGCGCATTGAATCGGTCTCCGCGTTCACCGCTGCAAATGTTACCGCGGGGGACATCAATACAAAGTTTCTTGCTCGAAAAACGGAGCTTAACTTGGCACCTGGCGTTGACATGAAAGTCGGCGGTGAAAACGAGGACGTGGACAAATCCTTCAAGGAAATGGGTCTCGCTTTTTTGAGTGGCCTTTTCCTCATGTTCGCGATTCTCGTTCTTGAATTCAATTCATTTCGATACGCGGTCTGGCTCATCATGATGGTAATTCTGTCGCTCATCGGAGTCTTTGGCGGCCTCGCCATTACCGGCAAACCACTCTCTTTTTCCTCGCTACTCGGCGTCATCGCGCTCGCAGGAGTGATCATCAATCACGCAATTATTCTCATGGATAGCATGAGTCGCATCGAAAGAAATAATCTCGACCTCAGCCGCAAAGACATTGTCGTCGAGGCGGCCGCGTCGCGCTTGCGACCAATTGTGCTCACGACGGTCACGACGGTTATTGGCATGATTCCACTCACGACCGTTTCAGCACTCTGGGGACCTCTCGCATTTACGATCATGTTCGGCCTCACGTTTTCAATGATTCTTACGCTCATCCTTATTCCAATCTTGTACTTCCGTTGGCCAGGCAAGGGGCATCGTGCATAATAGACATCTATGCACTTCGTCGTTCCTCATAAAACAACGCAGCTTGGAGCTGTAACAAAAGTTCGGCAGGTGCTTCAACAGAGCCGTTCACAACTGGCCGCACACGCAGAAATCACCGAAGAAAGATGGGAAGGTAACACGCTCAAATTTGCTGCTACTGTGCAGGGCAAATCCATCACGGGCTCACTCGAAGTAACGCAAAAAGATTTTGTGATAGATGCAAAGCTCCCGCTCCTCTGGAGGATTTTTGAAGGCCGAATTGAAAAAATGATAGCTGAGCAGGTAAAAGCATTGACCTAGCATGTCGCTTCACTATATTGCTCCGGAATTCGAGTGGAGCATTTTGAAAGAGTATACGTACTGGACTCTTCTTTTGGCTGAAAAACCGACCCCTTTTCTGGGGAAGGCAGTGGTATGGCTCGCTCGCGAAGGGGAGATGCAGCGCTACTCAAGTATCACACCTTATGAACTCGTGGAACTTCAGCTCGTGTTGAAAGCGTACGAAGGTGCACTCGAGCGCCTTTGGAAGCCAGACCACATGAATTATATGTGGATGGGTAATTTATTTCACGAACACGGTGGCCATGGACATATGCATGTATTTCCGCGATACAAAGAGCCCCGCGAATTTGCTGGCACAAAATTCATCGACACGAGGTGGGGAAAATTCCACAAACCCCACGAAACTCCCGAATTTTCTCGCGCGCAGATGGGGCTCGTCCGCGATGCAATTCGTGAAGAATTACTGTAATTGTACAGCCTTGACCTACGTGTAGAGAAGTTTATACTGTAAACACATTCGGGATTCTCCCGCGGCCCCGCCAGAGATGGCGGGGAATATCATTTAAATAGCTCGTGAAAACCCTCTTTAATGCGGTTGAAATCCGCATCATCCATCGTGCCCATTTTAGAGGAAAGGCGGCGGAAGTCTATCGCTCTCGCTTGATGCAAACAGGCCACCATTTCCTTGTCTCGGTGACGTAACTGCACATACCAAGACCCTTCTCGAAGCTGAGTAGTTGTCGGAATGACAAAATAGAATCCATGTGCAAGTTTCTTTAGAATTATTACGGGACGTGAAAACAAAACATGCTTGCCGTTTATCTCTGACCCGACATTTTCTCCCAAGCTTGCCCACCACAAATCTCCCGCGGACACATGGGGAGGTTGTGTGACGATATTGTGCAATTTCTCCTTGAGCCCAATCCATTCGAGGAATCTTTTCATCAGTGCGAGTCTAGCAGACTAATCTCAATACTCAAGTGAATGAGGTGGTATCATATTTTCATGCAAAACCTCTCCACTCGGTGTGTAATTGCAGGCGGTGGCCCGGCAGGAATTATGCTTGCGTATCTTCTCGTGCGTGCGGGCATTGAGGTAGTGGTGCTTGAAAAATGGCCGGATTTTTTTCGGGATTTTCGAGGAGATACGATTCATCCTTCTACAATGCAGAATTTGCACGAGCTTGGTCTCTTAGAAAAATTTCTAAAACTCCCGCATCAGAAAACCAGGCGAATGACACTTAAAATTGGGGAAGAGGATGTCACGGTCGCTGACTTCGAGCATGTGCGTACGCGGTGTCCGTACATCGCGTTTATTCCCCAATGGGATTTTCTTAATTTTATTGCGGGAGAGGCGAAGCAATACCCATCGTTTAACCTCTTAATGCATACCGAAGCAATGAATCTTATTGAGGAAGGGGGAAGAGTTGTGGGGGTAAAAGCTCAAGGACCGGACGGGCCAATCGACATTCGTGCTGAGCTGGTAATTGGTGCTGATGGCAGGCATTCAACGCTACGCGAAAAATCTGGATTAACGTGTGTCAAAAGTGGAGTACCAATAGATGTGCTTTGGTTTCGTCTCTCTGCAAGCGGCAAAGATCCCGAGCAATCGTTTGGCTATGTCGACGAAGGAAAGGCCCTCGTCACTCTCGATAGGGGTGATTATTGGCAATGTGCGCTCATTATTGCAAAAGGGGATTTTGAACATATAAAAAATGATGGCCTAGAAAAGTTTCGAATGATGATCGCTCGACTCGCGCCCTCTTTTTCAAACGCCGTCCGTGAACTTACCGATTGGGAGAAGGTGAAATTTTTGAGCGTTACCATTGATCATCTTACAAAATGGCACAAGCCCGGTCTTCTTTTCATTGGTGATGCCGCTCATGCAATGTCGCCGATGGGAGGGGTGGGCATAAATCTCGCAGTACAAGATGCGGTTGCCGCGGCAAACATTCTCGTCCCTGCATTTAAAAAGGGAACACCAGCCGAAGCAGATTCCGCCGCCGTCCAAAGACGACGATGGTTCCCAACACGCATGACACAGCGGCTTCAAGTTTTTATGCAAGACCGATTTTTGCAGCCATATCTGCATAGTGCGGCGCACATACGGCGCGCACCCTGGCAACTGCATCTTCTTGCGCGCATTCCACTACTGCGCGCTATTCCTGCACGAATTGTTGGCATTGGTTTCCGTCCGGAGCATGTGAAGATTTTTGAGAACAATATGTAAGGGGCGACATGAAACCGTCCGCACGACGTGCGGACGGTCCCTTATCATTTGCTCTCTCGGAGAAAGGTTCTGCATTTTTACCAAGTGGGTTCCCATCGGATCCCTGGAAAGGCGTAGTTGAGAACCATTCCTAAAGAACAAACGTACATTAATAATGGACCCGAGAGGTGAAGAGTCAATGAAGGAGTTGGACAATTTTGGGGAGTATCCTGTGGAAATTGTGTGCAAAACTCAAAAATTTCTGTGGATAATGGAAAGAGAACATTTTTTTGAAATTCCAATTCCCATTAAACCAAAAACCTGCGCTTTCGCGCAGGTTTTTGGTTGAAAAGAAGCTCTTCTTTGTCTACAGACAGAAGTAGCTTGTGCAAATGAATACGGGCTCAAGTTGGCAAGAGGCATCGCAGCCGTCGCCGTTGAACAAGTTTCCGTCATCACAAGATTCGTTCCATTCAACGACATTGTTTGCGCAGATTCCAGGAGGAACCGCTCGATAGTTAGCTACCGCGGAGACATCGCTCGAAACAGTGTTGATCATACAGCTGGTTGTTGTGGTGTCACAGCTTCCAGACCAATGATCAAATGCGAAGCCGCGAGCAGGAAATGCGGTGACCGTCACATTTTCTCCCAAGTAGACTGTTTCGCTGCAATCGGTGCCGCAGTTTATTCCCAGACCGCCTATTGCGCCGCCATCGGCAGGAACGTTTTCGGTCGTGAGAAGAAAGGAGGGGAGCATATCGAAGGAAGCCGAGACCGATTTATCCGTTTCCATAGAAACGAGACAGTTTCCAGGACCTGCACATGCGCCAGTCCAACCGGCGAATACAGAGCCTCGCTTGGCGGTTGCTTGAAGCGAGACGGAGACCTCTTTGAGGAAGTTCTTTGCGCAATTGAGAAGACTGCCCGTCGTGCAAGAGATGCCAAATGGTGACGAGGTTACAGTTCCAGAGCCCATACCCGCGGTCGAAACAGAGAGTGTTGAGTAAAATGCGGCGCAGTCTGAATCCGAGGAGTCTATTTTACCGTCGAGATCGTTATCGATTTTATCTGAACAGCGAGCCTTGTTCATCTCTGTTGGGTCGCCCGAAACAGTTACGTCGTCAATATTGACGCGGTCGCCTGAGTCGCTCAAGTGAGCGCGGAAACGAATCTGAAAGTTTGCACTTGATGGAACAGAAGCGGTAACTTTGTACCACGATCCATTTTGATCCGTCGTACTTTGACCGTTTACTTCTTTGATCAGAGTCCAGTTTGTACCATCAGTTGTATATTCGGCGAAAAATCGGTCGAACTCCGTCGCGCCGGTCTTTGAGTCTACTTTATAGTCCAGGCTTGAAGCTTTGAACATAAAGCTAACCGAAGCGTTTGCGAAAACGTCTGTTGGGATTGCCTTTCGCATGACGTCGTCAACGATACCGTTGTTTCCGGTTACCAATGCGGAATACTTGCCGGTAAATCGATTGGTATCGATCTTCCACATGCCGACAGTTCCCGTCTCTACCTGAGTCCAGTTATTAAAGTTTGCCGATTCAAAACCATCTGAATAGACAGTCGCAGCGGAGGCAGAGCCAGCTACGAGGAGGGCGGTTGCCGCGATTGCCGAGACGGCAATCGTTGCGAAACTTGACCCCAGCTTTTTGCGTATGTTCATATGTGCGTAGTTTCTCAATTAAATGGCTAACAAATAATGCCGTGCCGTAACATACCATGAAGAAGTCGGGTACGCAATATCATATATGGAGGATTTATGGACAAATGTCGCCGTAAATGTTCTATTTCTCTCTGACTGAACCTTAACAGAAGGGAACTGCAGATGACCGAAGAATCACCTGCTACTCCGGCACCTCCTGTGCCGATTGGATATGAAATCCAGCCGACCGGACAGCCAGGTGTGCAATATACAGATATTGCACTCACGGCATTGTTTGGCCATCATTTGGCGCATATCAACTCTATACGACAGGCGATCTGGCAGCGCTTCACGGCATTTCTGATCGCCAACTCTATCATTACTTCCATAATCTTTGGGCCGGCACGAGAGCCAGCTCAGCAAGCAGATCGACAGGCGATCGGTGGAATGATCGGTGTCGTAATATGTGGGTATTGGATTCAAGTGTTGCGCACGGACTATCAGCTTCTCGTATCGCGGTACGAAGAAGCGAGTCAATTCAAATGGCTGCAAGCTGGAGCAGACGCTAACCCGTTTGCAACGATGCTCAAGAGGAAAGATCTTGTGGCGGGTCGTAAAATATTTAAACTTGCAGCTCAGCTCATCTTGGTTTTTCTCCTGCTTCACGCGACACTTGTCGTCTACACCGCATGGCCTGTAATAAAGTCTGTGTCTTTGATGATAGTGGCACACATGTGGCGGCAGTAAAAAAATGAAAAAAGGCCATCGGTGCAGTACCGATGGCCTTTAATTTTCCGATCCTCCTCTGACCTTAGCGGCGCATTTCTCTTTCGATAAGCCGGAAACCAATAATGATGCTAATCACAAAAAAGAATGCTGCCACTTTCGCAGCCTGGATTTGCTCCGGAGTCCACTGATCAAGGTGCATTGCGCAACCTCCTTCTGTTGGGGAAAATTCCGCTCAACAAAATACTTTGTATCACGATCGTCTAGACATGCCAATTTAGCGCAGCACCAAGAAAACTTGCTTTTATAGAAAAATCAAGGTATAATACCGATATTAAAAGCTGTGGATGAGGTTTTAAGCCATTTTTTAGACACATTTTTATGAAAGGTACAAAAATAACGTCTGCTCTCGTTTTCGCTATTATTGCGGTGGGTCAGGTTGCTTCCGCTCAGGTTTTTTCTCCTATTTTCCCTTATGGAAATACGGGCTCATGCGTTTCGGTGACGAGAGATCTCACTATTGGCTCAAAGGGTAGCGACGTGACCTCTCTTCAGCGTTTTATAGTAAATAGAAATTATCCTGGAGGAGGCTCCTGGATGATTACAGGGTACTTTGGTGCTGCCACTCGCGCAGGAGTTATCAATTTTCAGATCGACCAAAATCTTCCACAAACTGGATGGGTTGATGCAGTTACCCGGGCTGCAATTTCTCAAGTCACCTGCGTGACGGGCCAGGGCGGTTATGGTTACGTTTCTCCAACCTCGTACCCTAGCGTTTACCCAATCAACACACCAACGTACATTCCACCGCAGGTAACTCTTCCATGTGGTGGACTATATCCGTACACATCTGGCGTCACCAACACCTATTCAAGCTGTCCAAACTCCGGCCCTTTCCAAGTCTCATCGCTTTCACCGCAATCCGGAGGAGTAGGATCTAATGTAACGGTCTACGGCTCTGGATTCTCAACTCGTGGCAACAGCGTACGTTTCGGCAATGGCATCAT
>JAYTPG010000069.1:0-30130 GCA_043747375.1 Candidatus Kaiserbacteria bacterium
CGGCGGTCGCCGCCCTTGCCTGGCATAGCGACTTCAACCGCTTCATTCATAACTCTGTCCTTTGCTTTGCACTTTACACAATATCCGGTAGTAACTGCATCTGCCATAATGATGTGTTTGTTAGATATTAAGACCTTAAGCCTATCTTAGGCTGGAATTTGCGCAAGGGGCCTCTTGGGAGACTAGAAGTTCTGAGGTCCATCATGCGGATGTGCCTGTGTGGTGCTTGAGCCCGTGACCGGCATCATGCCTTTACCAGGACCTCCATGGCCTCCCATTGAATCACTTTCTCCATTAGGCACAATGCTCCCCTGCTGGCGAGGACCCTTGTTATCATCCCCTACCATGAAAAAGTGATTTAGGGCGCCGAACCACGGATCGCTGGAAGAGCCCATCATGAGGCCCCCATGTTCATTTCCTTCATGCTTTTCCATTTGCGGACCAGAGCTTGAGCTCATATCATTGTCATGTCCATGCATCTGACCGCATCGTCCCCGCATAAACTCTCGAGTCTTAGGTCCAACAAAACCTGTCGAGGAAGAGGATACGCCAAACTTTTCCTGGAATCGCTTTACGGCGCGCTCCGTTGCAGGTCCGAAGACACCTGTTACTGATCCTTCTGGAAATACGTCAGAGTCTTTAGCAAGCATCTCCTGAAGAGCACTTACGTCGTCACCCTTTGCACCTTTCTTCAGGTCGCGCTTGATTTCCATGCAGTGAAGTGTCCTCATGTCTCCTGAAGGAGTCGAGGTTCCCATCCATCCGCCGCCTATCGAGCTTGCGTGACCCTGAACGATTATTCGGAGCTGCTCCTGCAACGCTTTAATTTGGGCAAGTAGTCCTTGTACTTGCGATGAGGCGTCCCCGGTTGCTTGCGCCGAGGCAAGCGCAGGAGACATCATAAGCAGGCTCATAAAAAAGGTCGCAAGCGACCGAGAATGTGATTTTTTCATTGGTCGATTATATCGCGACCTCAAGACTTCCTTTTCTTACGATGTGGACAATTTTTTACTGCTGAACATGGGAAACATAATACGAAAATGCGAGCCAGCCGAAAAAAACTGCGACGGCGTACAGACTGCCAAAAAAAACAAGTGCAATGATTTGACTTCTTAATGAAGAATTCCGCATTGAATACCACACAACAAAAAAACCAATTTGCGCAACTATGATGTCGGAAAACTGATTTGAAAGGGTTTCAGCTTTTGATACTCCGGTAATCACTTCAAACATCTCCCAGAGCGTCGTCAGAAAGATCGATGCGAGCATTGATCGCCTCAACGAAAATCCGGCCAAGAGCGACGCGAGGGCAAATAATATTCCTACTATTGTGTGTGGAATTGACCACAGATCAAGATATGGCTGTTCCCAAAATGAGCGATTCAATAAAAGATGCCCGAGAAAATCCATTCAGCGAGTATACGAGGCTTTCTTTAAAAAGAAACTTTGATACGTTCCTGTATTTATAAACGCCGAGTACGGCACTCATTGCGCCAGACGCTATGTATAATGACAATATGCCATTCATGGCCAGCACTACATTCGACCTTTCCGACTGGCTAAAAAAATTAATTCGTCCGTCCGGGGACAGGACTCGCAAACGTGTTGCGGCATGGTTCCTTGTCTTTATTGCATATATAGTGACCGCACAAATCGGCATTTTTTTATATCGTGACCTCGGCACGTCTCCTGCGATTATTTGGCCACCAGTCGGCATCGCACTTGCCGCAATTATTTTGGAGGGATATTGGATTTGGACCGCGATATTTCTTGCGGCACTCTGTAATGGATTTCTAAATTCATCGCCTTTTTTCCTTGTCGTCTTTTCGACTCTGGCGAATACCGCTCAACCGCTCATAGGCGGCGCCATTTTGAATCGGGCAAGATTCGACGTACATCTGCGTATGCCCAGAGATATGTTCGTCATGGCAAGCGTCGCTCTATTTACAACCACCATAGTGCCGACCGTGAACCTGTGTTCGGTACTTTTCTACAATGCTTTTTTCGATATGTCGCGGCCCGTACCTTCGTGGAGTTCTGTTTGGGTAGGTGGAGCGCTGAGCGCGCTCGTGCTTACACCCTTTCTAACCCGCTGGATCACGTGGCTTAATGCTACCTATGTATCTCCGCGCAACCGATATGATTGGGCCGAAGCAGGTATTTCTGTCGCGGCACTTTGCGGAGCTTCCGTTCTGCTTTTCGCAAGCCCTTTTGCGACAGTGTTCGGTATTTCAACAATAATTCTTTTAATCGCTGTACTGTTCTGGATTGCGCTGCGCGTGGGTCCACGATTCATGACGCTCGCGCTTTTCTTGATGACCGCAATTTCCCTTATCGGTGCGCTGTATGGAGTCCACCCACCTTCCGCAACAAATCAGACCCTGAGCGAGCGACTTATCGATACAGAGATATTTGATCTTCTCTTGGCCTTTTTCTTTTTCATACTCGTTTCCATCGAGGAGCAACGCAAAGAAGCCATAAAGTCATTGGGCCATGAAGCGAACACCTTAGAGCGCGCACTTGAGAAGATTCGCAATGAAGACAAGGCAAAAAATGAATTTATCGCGACCCTCGCACACGAACTCCGAAATCCTCTCGCGCCGCTGCGCAGCTCCATTGAACTTCTGAAGCTCATCGGAGCGGCGACTCCGGAAAAAGAAGAGATATTCGGAATAATGGACAAACAAATAAAGATGCTTACGCACTTGCTTGATGACCTGCTGGACATCTCTCGAATTACTGCACGAAAATTAAATCTCCAAAAAGAACATGTTGAAATACAAAAGCTTGTCACGTCAGCCGTCGAAACAACTCGCTTTTTCAGAGAGAAACAAAAACATACACTTACCCTCACGCTTCCAAATGAAAAAATTGAAATACACGCTGACCCTATCCGCGTTGAGCAGATACTCATAAATATCCTCAATAATGCGGCAAAATACACACCTCCCGGCGGCACTATCGAGATATTTCTCACACAAGAAAAAAGAATGGCCGTCATCAAAGTGCGCGATTCAGGTGTGGGACTTTCCCCTGAAATGATTCCGCGTATTTTCGAACCTTTCGTGCAGATAAATCCGAGTGGTTCGAAAGAAAGCGGTATTGGGGTCGGGCTATTTCTTACGAAAAATCTCGTCCGTCTGCATGGCGGAAATATTCAGGTCATGAGCGGAGGGCTCGGAAAAGGCAGCGAGTTCACGGTGTCCCTCCCTCTGGAAAGTCCGCCGACACCAATTCCGGAGACAAAGTCACTGAGCCGTCGTTCCGTAAGTCCCGCCGATATTCTCATTGTCGATGACAACATTGACGCGGCAGAGAGCTTAAAAAAATTACTGGAGTTTCGCGGACACCATGTCTTCACTGCCTATAGCGGCGCAGAGGCACGCGTCCACGCGATCAGGAAACCCCGTGTTGTGTTGCTCGATATTGAACTTCCAGATATTGACGGCTATCAACTGGCACGAGAACTGCGCAGGAATGATTCGCACGTCATTTTGATAGCCATTTCAGGATATGGTACCGAAGCCGATAAACAAAAAGCACGTGAAGCAGGAATGAATTCCCACCTTACAAAGCCCGTGAGTCTACAAACAGTAGAGGATGTCCTTTTAAACACACTCAATCGCGTCTAATTAATTTCAGGAATCCGCGGAACATCACGCAAAAGCCGTAGCAATACTGAAGAGTCTGCAGGCTTCACCACATGATGATTGAATCCTGCAAGCGTCGCTTTTTGGCGGTCAGAATCCTGCCCCCAGCCAGTAATCGCTACTAGAGTGACATTCTCGCAGCCGGGTATTTCACGCAGCGAACGAGCCACTTCATATCCGTCCATGTCCGGCAGTCCGATGTCGAGGAGGACTGCCTCAGGCTTGAATGAGTGCGCTGTATCGAGTGCAGCGAAGCCGTCGTAAACTACTTTCGTATTATTTCCCAACACTGCCAGAAGCTTTCCCATCAAGTTTGCGGCATCGCGATTGTCGTCGACGATGAGGACGCGGAGTGGAGATTTATTTTCGATCTCTGCTTCGTCACGTCCCATACCTACATTCTATACATTCGGAACATGAAGACCACGTGAAGGCCACCTGTACTCCGAATCGATTGGACTGACTTTTATCTGGTTTGGGGCCTCGAAATGCGGGTCGAGACGATAAAATCTGGTGCGCGTCAATAAGAAATCGGCGGCCTTTCGGCCGCCGACATACCATCAAACCTATCCCTCTTTCTTACATTGCTGAACTCGTACCGCACATTTTGCAATTTGCCTTATGCGTTACAATTTCGTATACCGCCGAAACGCCGACGAGTACATATACCAACCATTCGAGAGCTGGCATTGAACCCAAAATCATTCGGACCAAATTCCAATCTGATCCCATGAACCCACCGAGACCAACGAGCCCCCAGTTGAGCGCTCCGACCATAACCAATATCCACGCAACCATGTGAACTGATTTCATATTATAAATATTATTAGAGTTTAATAATTCGACCCCCGGGCGCACACGGCCAGGGACTGAACCACACTTCCCACAGTATGTGCCTGTCTTTTTTTCATGCCACCAAGTTATCCACTCTGTTTAAATTTGAACACAATTACCGCTTGCGCCAACCCCCCGGGGGCGTATAGTTTTGTCATTACCAAGTTTGGGTAAGAAATATATTCATATGGTACCTATTAACTATTTTGCAGTCATTATTAACGTGGTTATCGCGATGGGTGTTGGTTTCGCCTGGTACGGACCTCTTTTTGGTAAGGAATGGGCACGATTAATGGGCTGGCACGACGAAGCGACCATTAGAAAGATGCAGGAAGGGGCAGGCTCTTCGTATGCATTATCCGCACTAGGCGCACTTGTCATGAGCTTCGTGTTGGCGCACTCGATTATTTTTGCGAGCACCTATCTTGGTACTCCAGGCGTTTTCGGTGGAATTCAAGGTGCATTCTGGAGTTGGCTCGGATTCATCGCACCAGCAACCCTCGGCACCGTGCTGTGGGACAAGAAACCATGGAAATTGTGGGTTCTCAACAATGGCTACTGGCTCGTGGTGCTCCTTCTCATGGGAATCGTTCTAGGTGCGTGGAAGTAGTGCAGCAGGTATACTTCTGAAGTGAAAGAATTCCTCGGAATCCTTGCGGTAATTCTCGGACTGGCTGGGAGCTTTCCGTATCTACGTGACGTGCTAGGAGGGAAAACGCGACCCCATCTCTATACCTGGCTCATTTGGACCATCGTTACCGCTATTGTCTTCGTTGCTCAAGTAATGAAAGGCGCTGGACCCGGCGCATGGACGACAGGTATCATGGGTGCATTTTCGATAATTGTCCTTCTTCTCTCCTTCACTCGAGGAACAAATGACGTGACTCGAACCGACCGAATCTTTCTTATCGTATCGCTTCTTGCGATAATTCCCTGGCTCTTTACCAAAGACCCGACGCTCTCCGTCGTTCTCGTTACATTCATCGACATGGCCGCATTTGGACCTACGATTCGAAAGACCTATAGAGATCCAAATAGTGAGACATTTTCAACATATCTAATTAACATTCCCCGTCACGCACTTTCAATACTTGCTCTTACAAATCTAACGTTAGTAAATTATATTTTTCCGGCTGCGATTTTGTGTATGAATGTGATCGTTGTTTCAGTCATTCTTATACGACGTCGCGTGGCGAGGATTTCATAGTACTGCTACAATAGCGGTAATTCTATGGCACAAAAAATTCGTAAGGCAATCATACCGGCGGCCGGATACGGCACTCGTTTTTTACCTGCGACAAAAGCAATGCCAAAGGAGATGCTTCCCGTCGTCGATAAACCAATAATTCAGTACGTCGTCGAAGAGGCAGTGGCTTCAGGAATCGAGGACATCATAATAGTTACCGGCTGGAACAAGCGTTCGATTGAAGATCATTTCGACTATCCGTACGCTCTTTCTCGCTATCTCAGGGAAAATGGAAAGGAGGAACAGGCCGAGGAAGTTATAAAAATTGCGAACATGGCGAACTTCATTTACGTTCGCCAAAAAGGTCCGTACGGCAATGGCACGCCCGTTTTGAACGCTCGTTCAGTCATCGGTGATGAGCCATTTGCCATTCTCTGGGGTGATGAGTTCATTCATTCAGATCCGCCACGATTAAAGCAAATGATGGACGCGTGGGAAAAACATGAGAAGCCGAATATTTCCGCAGTTCGCGTACCGAAAGAAGCAGTTACAAAATATGGCATTGCGGATATTAGTGACGTAGAGCCGGGGGTCTTTAAAATAAATAAAATTGTTGAGAAGCCCCAGCCGGCAGAAGCGCCGTCAAATTTGGCTGCGCATGGCGCGTACATCATGCCTCCACGCCTCTTTGAAATTCTTGCGGAGACTCCTCTCGGCAAAGGCAACGAGCTCTGGCTCGCCGATGCCATCTCGGCACTGGCAAAAGAACAGGGCGTGTACGCAATTGAGATACAAAACGGAAAATACTATGACACTGGTAACAAACTTGAATATTTAAAAACCGTCGTTGAGTTCGGTCTGAAACATCCTGACCTCAAGAAGGATTTCAAAACATTTCTCCAAAACTTGAACGTGTAATTTCTATTCATTTTATTGGCGCCCCCGAGGCTGTCTTGCGTACAGCGGCTTGTATGTCGGATGTGAAAAAGTAGTCGCTCAGTTTATCTTTCCACGCAGGATTGGAGGTATCGATGTCGGGAAGAACGCCATTCCCTTCAATGGGCTGCGCGTCGTCTCGCACCGTAAGATCCACGACCATGAGTAGCGCGTATTGATTCCCCGGATCAATTACCGTCTGAATTGGAAACTCGTGCTCAACTGAACCCCAGCCGCGCGTTTTCACTCCCACAAGAATAGCTCGGTGGCTACGTTTCAGAGATGCAGCAATAACTTCGGAGGTCGATTGCGTCATGCCGTCGGTAAGGACTGCCATTTCACGAAAACGGGAGAGTCCCGCGATTTGCGCTAAGCCCAGCGTGCGCTGTGCGTCGTACGTATTGCGATGATAGAGATCAAACGCATATTGATTCGGTCCAAAGAAAAGCCCGAGAAATGTCTGTGAAAAAGTTAAATCCCCTCCTATATTTCCTCGCAGATCGATGACGAGCGAATTGAGATCTGCACTTGCGTGAAGAAGTGCCTGCTCAAATTCGCTTTGTGTCGTCGGCGACATTTTAGTTATGTACAGATAGAGCGTCCTGCCAAACTGATGTACGAACATAGTCGGCTCGATACGCGTTGTGTCGTAGAGCGCTTTTTGGGGAGCATCTTCCAAGACTTTTTTAGCATAGGTAATGGCCTCAATTTGCTTAGCTTTGTCTGGCGAGGTTGTCGCATCTAACTCAGCTTTTTTCGATTCATAGGCAGCCGCCACTTTTTCCGGACTTGCTCCGTCCGCAACGCCGAGCGACGTATACAAATTGGTATTGGGGTTCACATTATTTACCTCGTTGTGTAAATCAACCTGTGCGGCTGTTGAGAGCACTCCGTTTCTACCGATCGGCGCCATGTTGTAGAGCGCCACGGTAAGTGTGTCGACGGCAATCTTCTTTTTTTCATCATTGCTTTTCCCTTTAAGAACTTCAGCGAGCATTCTTGCCAGCCCGGCACGATCTGGCGTGGGGAGTGTAGTCGTTGCATTCGCTGCTTTCTGAATAGCGAGGGCGAAGAGCTGCGAAAGATCGCTGTCGGGCGCCTTCTGCCAATAGTTGGCTTGGACGATGTCGTACCCTTCGAGATCAAAACGCACAAATGAATCACTTTCTTCGATTGTTTTGAATTTCTGTTGGACGGACTCGTGCGAAGTTCGATGCTCAGCATACGAGCCGAAACCCGCGGCAAGAATAATGATTCCAGCGACCACAGAGAAAGGAACTTTTTGCCAAAACATTTTGCAATTGTAACAGAATTTTTTAGTCTCTAGACAGAAGAAATTTCGAGTGACATACTTTCCACATGACCCTCATATTCATTGCCCTTGTCCTCTTATACGTTCTTTCTTCTATTCGGATTCTTAAACAGTATGAGCGCGGCGTGGTGTTTTTACTTGGAAAATTTACCGGCATTCGCGGTCCTGGTCTCACGCTTATCTTTGTTCCATTCCAAACAATGACGCGTATATCCTTCCGCACCGTTACAATGCAGATTCCTTCACAAAAGATAATTACCAAGGATAACGTCTCTATCGATATCGCCGCGGTCGCGTACTACAAAATCGTTGATCCTGAAAAATCCGTGATTCAAATAGAAAATGTATACAGCGCAGTAAATCAAATCGCGCAAACAACGGTGCGAAACGTCGTTGGGCGTTTCTCACTTGATCAACTCCTCGCAGACACCGCAAGTATTAACGAGCAAATTAAAAACGTGATCGACGCCCACACAGAGCCGTGGGGTGCCCAAGTAACCGCCGTCGAAATAAAAGACATTACGCTTCCCGACAACATGCAACGCGCGATGGCAAAAGAAGCAGAAGCTGAACGCGAACGTCGCGCGAAGATTGTTGCCGCCGAAGGCGAGTTCCAAGCAGCAGTAAAGCTCGGCGAGGCCGCCGACATCATCACCGCTCATCCCGTAGCGCTTCAACTCCGCACACTCCAGACCATGGCGGAAATCGCGACTGAGAAAAATTCGACCATCATCTTCCCTGCGCAGTTCATGACTACTGTTCACGATGCGCTCGCGACTCTCAGACACGATTCTGCAAAATAATTTTTGACATGGCTGAAAGGGTAAAAATCCCGATAGTTCGTCATCTCACTGATCAAGATGATCTTACTCAAGGTCGCGACGCTGGCCTGCAGGCAGGACAAGAAGCTCAGGTTAACGTAATAACTGAAACACTGACGGAGGAAATTCTTAAAGGGGATTATCGAATTATTCTTTTCCTTACATCACCGAAGAAACGCTCCGTTGAAACAGCTTCACTTGTAAATGAGTCTGTCACCTTACGAATTTCAAATATACATATACTCCAGAAATCAATAAAAGATCTGCGCGAAATTGATCAGGGGAGCTTTATTCTACCCGCAGATTATAAGCCGGGGGACGCGCTTGAAGGTTTCGCGCTTGCAGGACACGTCTTCTTTCACGAAACATTCTCTCCCGTCCAACCTTCGCTCGACAATCTTCGTTATCGTTATGGTGATGCGCTTCTGCAGTCCGATGGGGCGTACAAATACCCTGAACTTAAGCAGTTCTTTAAATCACCCGGTGAATCTTATCGCGACGTCCAGCTTCGAGTCTATCGTCAGATTCTAATTTTAGCTCAAAATTTAGATAGATATGGCACACATGTAAAACCAGTGATATTTACCCATGGTCAACCATTGCAGATATTCAAAGATCTACAGATTGTCTCTGAAGAAATTCTGGAAAGGGGCTTTTCTTTTGATACGGGTCAGCTCGCCCGCATTTGCTGGGATATGTATAACGAACGTAAACCACGGAAGCGCAACTTTGGTCAGGTCGAATTTGTTTCGCCACAAAACCTGACTCACCCTGAGATTATTTCCCTGTTGCGTGAGGAAATTAGTTTCTTGGAAAATCTTTAGTTTATCTCCCCCGCATTTCGAAGCGAAAGCCGTATGGCGTCTCTTATGGTCCGCGCATCGTTCATTGCGTTATGGGCATAACGGATGCTTTTCTCTCCAAATGCTTCGACGATAGTTCCACTGCTATAAAGCGTGGTATCAATGCCCAATTCGCGAAAATAGTCTCTGATATCAATAAACTCTTTTTCTAACATAGGTAGGCCATTGAGATCACAATTCTCTCTTAGCACGAGAAAATCACGTCCATACGAGTAGCATGGCACATTTCCAGTCCAGACATCAAAAGCGTTCAGTGCTGACTTAAAATCTGTTCCCTTTCGATCTATCAATGACTGATCAAGGCCCGTGAGTTCCACAAAAAAATCCGAGAGCTTTGGGTTTTGGAGTGGTTTGATTAAAACATCAAAATGTCTCTGTTCTTCGTTTTTCAGTGTATTGTATTGAATTGCACCTATCTGAACTATTTCTCGATGCTCACCGGGAGCGCTCCATTTTCGAGCCTTGCTTCCCTCCCACGCAGTGTATTCCGTGTCCCATAAAATAATTTCAGCTGGCAACACGAACATAAGATGCATAATATCACGCAACTGAACATATAAAATCCAAAATCTGGCTCTCGAATCCTAAGGCGTCACCTTAGGGGGGGTTTTGTTGCGTTTGTTTGGCGAGAGCAGTAAGGTGCTTACACCCAAACGCAAACCTCTTGAAAGGAGGGAAAGATGAAAACGTTAGGGATGTCTTTCGTCGCTTTGGCTCTTTCGGCTTTGCCGACGAATGCACAAGACGAGAAGTACAGTCGAGGAGATTATGGTATGGGCCACGCCCAATACCACCGGGACTTCTACAGCCAGTGGAAGCAGCCAAGTAACGGTGTCTCCTGCTGCAATGATGCAGACTGCAGGCCCACTCAATCCCGTATAAAGGATGGGCAGCTGCAGGCAATGGTCAACGGTGAGTGGTGGGACGTGCCAGCGGAAGCAGTTCTTCCAGAAACAGTCCCGACACCCCTCGATCTGCAAGATCACGTCTGTGCAAACTGGGGACGAGTCCTCTGCTTCAAAGCGGGTCCAGGGGTCTAACTCCGCCCCGCTGAACAATGTTGCCCGGGCCTGAGTTTGGCCCGGGCGACTTTTTTATACTTCTTCTGTAGAATGTCGCTATGGTAATTCTGAAGCGCACCATGTTTCGTGAATATGACATTCGCGGACGCGAGTCGGACGACGAACTTAACGAGCAATCGGTGTATGCAATCGCGCGCGGCTTTGGCGCTATACTCGCGCGCAAAAAAATCACTGAAGCAATCGTGGGTCACGATGCACGTGGCAGCTCAGAAAGCTTCCGCAGCCAAATGATGCGTGGCCTTTTGGAATCTGGCATTAATGTAATTGATATCGGAACGGTAACCACCCCGATGAGCTACTGGGCGCAATATCATTTTAACGTGATGGGTCTCGCCATGATTACCGCGAGCCACAACCCCGCGGGATGGAATGGGATGAAGCTTGGAACAGGTCTTTCGAAAACTCTCGTCTCCGAAGAAATGGACGAGCTCTACGGAATAATAGAGCGCGAGGAATACGTAAGTGGCATTGGTTCGTCTCGCAAAAAAGATATTTCTGAGGCGTATATGAATGATCTTGTTGCGCGAACAAAAATCGCGCGGCCACTCAAGGTCTTAGTAAATACCGGAAACGGTACCGCAGGGCTTTTCGCTCCCGCACTTTTGCGCAAAGCCGGATGCGAAGTAGTGGAACATTACACCGAAGTCGACGCCACGTATCCGCACTACACCGCCAACCCCGACGGAAGTGCAATGATGGAAGACACCGGCGCACAAACGGTAAAGAGCAGTTGTGCAATCGGCCTCGCTTTCGATGGCGATGGGGACCGCCTCGGCATCACCGACGAGAAGGGACAAACGATTTGGCCTGATCGATATATGATTCTCCTCTCGCGTCTTGTCCTTTCAAAAAAACCGGGGGCGAAAATTGTGTTCGACGTAAAAGTATCCGAAGCACTTCCTGAGGATATTTCAGCGCATGGCGGAGTGCCAATAATGTGGAAAACTGGGCACTCATACATCAAGGCAAAGCTGGCCGAAGAAAAAGCAGAGCTCGCGGGAGAAATGAGTGGGCACATTTTCTTCGCCGAAGATTTCTACGGTTTTGACGACGCATTTTTTGCGGCGCTCAAAATGCTCGAATACCTTTCGTCGCAAGAAAAAACCCTGTCTGAACTCATAGCAGACACCCCCTACTATGTTTCTACCCCCACCATTCAAGTAAAAACGACTGATGAGGATAAATATCGCATTGTCGACGAACTCATAGCCGAATTCCGTGCCGAAGGCGCAAAGATGTTCGACGTAAATGGCGCCCGAGTCTACATGGAAGGCGGTTGGGGCCTCGTGCGCGCCTCATCGAACACGCCGTCTCTCGTCCTACGCTTCGAGGCAAAGACAAGAGACGCTCTCGAAAGCATTCAAAACGTATTCAGAGAAAAACTTGAACGCCACGGCGTCACCTCTCTTTGGGACACCTCTGGGCATTGACTTCCCCTGCCGCAGGAATACTGTGAAATGGCAGCCGTTGTGGTTGCGTGTATCTAGAGAGAAAGGTATCCCCATGTGTGGCTATAGCCTCGAGCATTATAAAACCCGTGATGCCGCAAAAGACGACGAACTGATCCTTCGGAAGTTCCCGTCCGGCACCCAGGGGTTCACTCGCGTGAACGAGACTGATTGCGCGACGTGCCTGAAAGAAGGCGCGGAGCTGATGGTCAAATTGCCGAACAACCAATCGCGTCGAGCACTCTTCGACACGCTTCCAGTCGGCAGTCATCGAGATGCGTTGATCTTCGAGAACCAGAATACTCCGTTGTCACTTCAGGAACTTCCGGTCGAGACAATGGCAACGGTCCTGTCTATCGGCGGTGGACAAGTCGTCATGCAAGACGACTCAGTCAAGCGCGAGCTCGTCACCGCCTGACACTCATGACTATGCGGTCTAACAAACCGCTACCGGCCCTCGCAACTTCATTGTTGCGGGGGCTGAATTTATCTGTTTATGATATACTTGATATTCTATGAATGCGCTTTCCATTCAAGGACTAACAAAAACCTACTCAAACGGCGTTCAAGCCTTGAAAGGTGTCTCACTTGAGATTCCTGAGGGAGATTTCTTTGCCCTTCTTGGCCCAAACGGGGCGGGCAAAACAACCATTATCGGTATTTCAACGGGACTAGTAAACAAAACTGCGGGGACCGTGTCTGTATTTGGTCACGATATTGATAAGGAAACAGAAATAGCCAAAATGCAGATCGGCCTTGTTGGACAGGAAATAAATTTTAATCCGTTCGAAAAACCCATCAACATTGTGGTGAATCAGGCAGGTTATTACGGTATTCCCCGCTCGGTTGCGATTCCTCGCGCGAAAAAAATTCTTACCGATCTCGGGCTTGGAGAGAAAATGGAGATGAATTCAATGACGCTCTCGGGTGGCATGAAGAGGCGGCTTATGATTGCACGCGCACTGGTGAATGAGCCAAAGTTTCTGATCCTTGATGAGCCAACCGCGGGCGTTGACGTCGAGTTGCGTCGCGGCATGTGGGACTACCTGACCAGCCTCAGTAAAAAAGGTCTCACGATTCTTCTCACCACACATTATCTTGAAGAGGCAGAACAGCTTTGCAAACACGTTGCCATTATTAGCAAAGGTGAAATCGTGGCGAACGGAAGCATGCAAAATGTGCTCGAGAAACACGGCAGCGACGAAGCAAAAAAAGAAGGGTACCGAGGCGGCCGCCTCGAAGAAGTATTTTTAAAGCTTACGAGCGAGAAAAACATATGAACAGCTATCAGCTCTGGATTAGTTTTTACACAATGCTCCGCAAGGACATTGTCCGCATGTTTCGTATTTGGGTGCAAACATTTCTGCCGAGTGTCATTACCGCATGTCTTTACTTCCTAATCTTTGGCACGGTGCTCGGCTCGCGCATAGGCACCATGCAGGGAGTCAATTACATGTCGTTCGTTGTTCCGGGCCTCGTTATGCTGGCCATTGTTACGAACGCATATTCAAACACTTCATTCACCTTTTTTCAAAATAAATTCTTCTTCCGTGCCATCGACGAAATCCTTGTCTCCCCGACACCCCCTTGGCTTCTTATCGCCGGATATATCTCAGGTGGCATTGTACGCGGCGTACTCGTTGGCTTCATCGTTCTTCTGGTATCACTTTTTTTTACGGGCCTGCAGCTCGCAATTTCAAATGTTGCAATTATTTTCCTTTTTGCAGTTCTAACGGCACTTGTATTTTCACTGGCTGGCCTCGTAAACGGCGTCTATGCAAAATCTATGGACGCAATAAACATTGTCCCCACGTTCGTGCTTACCCCACTCGTGTATCTTGGCGGCGTTTTTTATTCTGTTCATTCGCTCCCCTCGTGGGCGCAGGCGGTAACCTACGTAAATCCGATTTTCTACCTCATCAATGGTTTCCGCTATGGATTTCTCGGCATAGCTGATATCCCCATTTGGATTTCCCTCGTCGTACTCTTCGCCATGATCGCCCTGCTCGTAGCAATAAACTGGTACCTAATTCGCACAGGACTTGGTTTGAAACAATAACAATATATGCCAAATAACTTTGAAAAGGAGTCGCGCAAAGTTATTAGTTTCGCAGATGAAAAAAAGAAACGAGAAGCACCTGCGGCACCTTCTGATTTCACAATTTCGGACTCCGAATTTGAGGCAGTCAAGAATCTTCAGCCCACCCCCACTCTTGCACGTGAATTACTAGATCAAAAATCACGAGAAATTATTGCAACGATGGAGTTATCTGTGGAGAGCGCTCAAACATACCAGGGGCTCTCAAGGGCGGATATGAGTGACGACGATCTCGCGCACCTGCTCAGCGATATCGTGTCTGGTTATCGCAGTCATGGAAATGAGTATGTGTTGGCCGTTGCGCGCGAATACATATTACGACGCCAGACAGAGGGGAAGCCGTATTTATAGATTCTTCAATATAAAATCGGCGCGCTCAGAGACAGGCATGACGGGTACCTTGACGACTGCTAGCCCGAAGTCCAGATAGGCCTTTTCGATACTTTCATGAATTGCCTGTGCCTGCTCTGGTGTTTCATTGCGTGCCTCATCATTTTTAAAGTCCACAAGATCAAGAAGAAACACTTTTTTGTATGGTGCATTTTCGGCAGCTTTTTGCAGAAGAGCGGTGACGGGCACTTCCAATAATCGATAGTACGCAACACTGTCGACAACTGACCGATCAAGAAAAAGCCGAAGCTCCCGAGGTGCTACGCGTTCTTGCGCGACCGCCTCTTCGACAACATCGTTTAAAAATTTTTCTTTCGGTGTTCGAATTTCGTCCAGTGTCTTGCCGGTCGCGAGCCCTCGTTCAATGACTGCGCGCGCTGGCTCAAGGAGTACAGGATGTTTTCTTTTCTCCAGCTCTAAAATGGTGGTAGTTTTTCCGGCACACGGTCCTCCTGTAAGGACATACCACGATGACATTTCTTTCATATGCGGCATTATCGGGTACTATACGCCGAATGGCAATACGAAAAAAAACCCCGGATGCGACCCGGTCATTTGTTGGTCTACTTTTTAAACGGCTCGCAAAAGAAATCGGCGCAAAAGTCTTGCTCGAACCAAAATGGAAAACAGTGGGGCAAATTGAATTCCCTGGTAGAGCAGGGAGAGAAGGACTTAAGAGATACTTTCGCTACTCGAGTGTTGATCTAAACACACTTGGCGCGTCGGAAATAAGTAAAGATAAAGATTATTCAGCTTTTTTTATGAAAAAGATGGGCTACCCAACGGTAGTCGGTAAACCGTTCTATTCCGATCAATGGAGTGCCACGATTGGATCAAAAGAAGACACGCTCGCCGCGATACGGTACGCGAAGAAAATAGGATATCCTCTTTTCGTAAAACCAAACGATGGCAGCCAGGGATACTCTGTTTCCAAAGTCTCAAACTCGTACGAACTCCGCAAAGCGCTGGCTGACCTCTTTAAATCACGTGATGTTGCGCTTGTGCAAAAACCCGCCATGGGAAGGGACTATCGAATCGTAGTCTTGGATTCAAAAGTAATTTCAGCGTACGAACGTATTCCCCTTTCAGTAATCGGTGACGGAAGATTAAGCATTCTAAAATTGCTCCGAAAAAAGCAGCGCTCATTCGTGAAATTAGGTCGTGACACCAAAATCAAAATCGAAGATCCTCGCATCAAAGCAAAATTGCGCTTTCAGGGTCGCACAGTACGGTCGGTACCGATTTTCGGGGAGCGAGTCTTTTTGCTCGATAATGCCAATCTTTCGACTGGGGGCGACGCGACCGATGTGACCGAAGCAATGCACCCTTCCTTTAACAAAATTGCGACCAGACTCACTCGAGATATGGGGCTTCGCATTTGTGGAGTCGATCTTATGATCGAGGGCGACATTTCGAAACCCGCAAAAAAATATGTGATTCTGGAGACAAATGCTGCTCCCGGCCTGGACCATTATGTAAAATCAGGCCCAGAACAAAAAAATATTGTTGAGAAGCTGTATCGAGAAGTTTTGCGTGCAATGTCGCACTAGGCTCGCTCAAAATCTACCCACGCATATTTCAGACCCTCCCACTCACCTTCTCCTTTCACGGTTTTCTTCGGAAATTGCTGCTCGTACTCGGGGAAGAAAGTGTCTGCCCGAGCTTCATCATCTATCAGTGTGAGACAAAGAGTGTCCAGATACGGAAGCGCAAGTTGGTAGATCTGCGCTCCTCCACCGATATGAATTTCGCCGGATCCTGGCTGATCTTTCGCTATTTCAAGAGCTTCCTCGAGTGAATTCGCCACCATTACCCCTGCAGAGGTCGGTCCTTTGAAATTCGAATCTCGAGTAACGACAATATTGGTGCGCTCTGGAAGTGGCTTTCCTATTATTTGAACAATAGACTCAAATGTCTTGCGACCCATAATAATGGGATGTCCGCGCGTGAGCGACTTGAAGCGCCTAAGATCATCCGGAATGTGCCAGAGCAATTTGTCTGCATTTCCCAGCTCTCTATTTTTTCCTATAGCGACGACCGCAACAACTTTATGACTTTGAAACATGCGCAGATTGTAGCACTGACGTCTTGGATTATACGTTTTCTCTCAATAGGTAAATTCCAAGATATGAAATCGGTGTGTACAAAACTCCCATGGCCACCTTGAACAACCACCATGAAAACATGAGGCTGAGCAGTACGTCATTTGGGTAAATTCCATAAAATGCGATCGTCAAAAAGAGTGTCGTGTCGAGAAGTTGTGACCAGAGATTCGAAAGATTCGAACGCAACCAAAAGTTTTTACTCCCGAGGCGATCTTTAAAAAAGAAGAACGAAATGACATCCTGATATTCTCCTATGATAAATGCGATGACCGATGCAATGGAAATGCGAACAGAAACCGAGAAAATCGTATTATAAGCATCTTTTGCCCAGAGTCCCGCTTCAGCCCATGGGGGCAACATCGCCAAGACGGAGTAGAAGATGAACAAAAGGGTTGAAACGAACCCGGCAAGCACAAAAAAGCGCGCCATGCGGCGCCCGTATACTTCCCCGATCACATCGGTTGTAATAAAAACGAACGGGAACATAAAAACGCCAACAGAGAAATGCGTCCCGAAAAGAGGGACGACTTTCAGCCCGAGCGTGTTCGAGGCCACAAGAGAGGTAATGTAAAGCGCGAAGACGATCGCAAGCTTCATCATTGCCCGCTCAGAAATGCTTGGAAACATAAAGAGCAACTGTACCCTTTCTCGTTCGTGCGGACAACTGACAGTTCTCCCGCTGCGCATTAATTTCGCACCACACCCCACTTGTGCGACCTGTGCAATGCTTGCGGAATGCGCCAAACCTTTATAATGGGCGTATGTCAGCGGCGCATTCTTACGAAGTAGAAATTAAATCGCTTTTGGGTAGCCCCGAGCGTGCTGAAGAAGTTCGACAAGCAATGCGAGCTGTTGACCCGGCCGTAACCCTTTTATCGCGCAACACACAACTGAATCATTATTTCGTCGGGGGTAATTTGAGCAGGCTGGCCGAAATCGCCTCTACATCTCTTTCTGCCGAAGCCTCGAGACGTCTCCGCGACATCGCGGCAACCGCAAAAGATGCCTCCGTTCGAACACGCGAGAAAGACGATGAGGTGCTACTTGTCGTAAAAGCGTCGATGGACGCAACTACGAGCGCCAACGGAATCGCCCGTCTCGAATTTGAGGAAAAATTTCCGCTCTCACTTGAAAAATTAGATGCCCTGGTCGAATCTGCCGGATACTCCTATCAAGCGAAGTGGTCTCGCGAACGGGAGGAATACAAGTGCCTAGGAACTAACGTAACTCTCGACAAAAATGCCGGGTACGGTTGGCTCGCAGAATTTGAACGCATAGTTTCTGATGAATCGAAGCTTGATGAAGCCAAGTCTCTTGTCGCCCAGCTTATGAATCGCTTGGAGGTGGCAGAGCTCCCCCAAGATCGCCTCGCACGCATGTTCGACTTTTATAATACTCACTGGCCCGAATATTACGGGACAGATAAAATATTCACGATAGAATGACGTTATGTACCTTTCAGACGTAGACATTGAAAAAGCGGTGGTGCAAGGAGAAATCATGCTCAAGCCTTTTGATCCGAAGCGGCTCCAGCCGGCGAGTTACGATATTCGTCTAGGAAATAAATTCATCGTAAATGACGAAAGCAGCACCCACCTCATAGACCCCGTTAAAAAAATCTACGCGAAAACACGTGAAATGGAATTCGAGGACGGGAAAGAATTTATTCTCCACCCTGGAATCTCTGTCCTCGGCACATCAAAAGAATATTTCGGCTCCGATCACTTTCTTATTCAAATTGGCGGCAAATCCTCGCTCGCGCGTATTGGCCTCATGATTCACAATACCGCCGGCATCATTAATCCCGGACACTTCCTGAACATCACCCTTGAATTAACTAATCAAAACAACGTTCCTATTATCTTGCGCCCCGGTATGGACATCGCGCAGCTCACGTTCTCAAAACTCTCATCCCCACCAAAACAGAGCTACAAAAAAATCGGCCGCTTCGCCGATAATAACTGGAACAATTTCGCCGCCCCCCTCACACGCGGTCAGGCAAAAAAGCGCACTCAAAAATAATATGGTGCATCCCGAAGAACAGTACCTTTCGTTGCTTCGCGACGTACTTGAAGGCGGAGAAGAACAGGTGGATTCCGGCACTGGAGTAAAAACGTTTAGCCGTTTTGGTGCACAGATTCGTTTCGATCTCTCGAAAAATCTTCCCGTTCTCACCACCAAGCGGGTGTACTGGAAAGGCGTCCTCCACGAATTGTATTGGTTTATGTCCGGGCAATCGAATATTAAATACCTGGTCGACAACGACGTGCACATTTGGGACGACTATCCGTACAAGATTTATATGGAGAAAAACCCGAACGAAACCATTTCTAAAGACGATTTTATTGAAAAAATAAAAAGTGATGCAGAGTTCGCAAAAGCACACGGCGAACTCCCCCACATCTACGGCGAATCGTGGCGACGATGGCCCGCTCACGATGGTCGCTCTGTGGACCAGCTTGGCTGGGCCGTCGAAGAGCTGCGCAAAGACCCAGATGCACACAACACGCTCGTTTCGTCATGGAACCCGGAATATCTCTATGCGATGGCGGCCAAGGGTACTGGCGCTCGTTTTCCGATTTGCCACAACATGTATCAAATAAATATAAAAAATGGTCGTGTGTGTCTGCAGCTCTACCAACGAAGCGCTGATATTTTCCTCGGTGTTCCATTTAACATTGCTAGTTACGCCTTGCTGACTGCGATTATCGCAAAAATTCTCGGCCGCGAGCCGGGAGAATTCATTCACACGTTCGGCGACTATCACATGTATGAAAATCATCGTGAGCAGATCAAAGAGCAGCTCTCTCGCGAACCAAAATCATTTCCCACCATCAAGTTCACGCACGATTTTGATTCTCTCGACACTTTCAAGCCTGAATATGTGGAGCTTGTTGCCTACGAACCCCATCCGGGTATCAAGGCAGATCTCACGGTGGCCGGCGGATTCAATAAGACGCTACACTCGACAAGCCTTTGACTTTGTGGTCTAAAAATGTAGGATGTCTCGGTCCTAGTGTGTTGCTAGGAATCTTGAACCTTGAGGAAATAAAATGAGAACACTGGACGGTTCACGCACGGTGTGCGTTTTTTGCGGATCTGCCCCTGGGCAATTCCCTGAATACAAACTGGAGGCCACAAACCTTGGGCGGCTACTGAGTCGTCACGGGATCACGGGCATCTGGGGAGCCGGCATGGATGGGCTTATGGGTGCGTTTGCAAAAGCATGTATCGAGAGCGGCGGAAATCTGATCGGCGTCACAACGCCTTTTATACAGGCTCTCGAGACTCCTGTTCCTGAAACCGACCAAATGGTCGTCATCTCGGAAAAGGATATGCCTGACCGTAAGCGCACCATGATCGAAGGCGCGGATGCAATTCTAATTTTGCCTGGCGGCATCGGAACATTAGACGAGGCGGCGGAAGCGCTTACCCTCGACCAGCTGAAGATGATCGTCGACAAGCCGATAATCTTCATAAACGTCCTGGGAGTCTTCGACCACCTCTTTGCGTACTTCGAACGACTGAACTCCGACGGATTCATTCGGTTTCCGATCCGTTACCAAACGTTCAGAAGCGTCGACGTGGCAATGGAAAAACTTCTCGGTCAGCTTCTTCTTTCGGGCCAATACCTGGATGAAGAAAAGATCGTGAGACTCCACGCCTAAAATAGCTCTGCACCTGTTCTTCAGGCGCCCGCAATTCATCTTGCGGGCGCTTTTTTCGTCCACATGCATTCCACACTCACACATGGTATAAATTTACTTTAGAAGCATCAATACTTTTTTATGAAAGACCATTACCCATTCATCAAACGACAGGACAAAGCAGTTTACAAAGCTATTATGGGAGAAGAGATGCGCGAAGCAGAAGGCATCGAACTCATTCCCTCGGAAAATTATGTCTCGCGCGCGGTGCGCGAAGCAAACAGCTCCGTCTTCACAAATAAATACTCAGAAGGCTACCCGGGACGGCGATACTACGGTGGACAAGAATTTACCGACGATGTCGAAGACCTCGCTCGTGATCGTGCAAAGAAGCTTTTTGACGCCAAGTTTGCAAACGTCCAGACACACGCAGGGGCAAACGCGAATATCGCGATGTACTTTGCACTTCTCCAGCCCGGAGATACCGTGCTCGGCATGGATCTCTCGCACGGCGGCCACCTCACGCACGGCCACCCGGTAACCTATCTCACCAAAATATTTCGCTTTGTTCGCTACAAGATGAAGGACGCCGAAACAGGTGAAATTGATTACGATGAGATGCGCCAAGTGGCGAAAAAAGAAAAGCCAAAGATAGTTCTTGCGGGGTACTCGGCATATCCTCGTGAACTTGACTACGCAAAAATGGTGGACATCGCTCGAGAAGTCGGGGCTCACGCCGTCATGGATGTGGCGCACATCGCCGGTCTCATTGCTGGCAAGGCAGTTAAAAACCCCTTTGACTATGGCTTCGACATAATGACGACCACAACCCACAAAACACTTCGTGGCCCTCGCGGCGGCATGATACTCACCCGTGAAAACGAGGAGCTCGCAAAGAAGATTGATAAAGCGGTGTTCCCTGGTTTCCAAGGAGGTCCTCTTATGCACAACATTGCCGCAAAAGCGGTCTGTTTCGGCGAGGCTCTCTCCCCTAAGTTTAAAGTGTATGCGAAACAAATCTTGAAAAACGCCAAGGCCATGGAAAAAGTATTCAAGGATAACAAGGTCCGCCTCCTCACCGGTGGAACGAGTAATCACCTTCTTCTTGCCGATGTCTATGGCTCGCTAGGGATCACAGGAAAAGATGCAGAGACTCTTCTCGATCAGGTTGGTATCACACTAAACAAAAATTCTATTGCCGATGACGCTCGCGGCCCGATGGACCCGTCCGGTATTCGATTTGGCACGCCCGCAATAACCACTCGCGGATTCAAAGAAAAAGAATCGGCGCGTGTTGCCGAAATAATGATCGACATAATGAAAAATCCTAGTGACAAAAAAGGAATAAAGAAGTCACGCGAAGAAATTCGAAAGATGTCGAAAAAACATCCCGTGCCGGATCGAATGGTATAGAGGAAAAAGTACTCAAAAAGCATTTGCGTATGAAAATTTTGCGGCATGTATCACTCCGAACAGTCCTCGCGTACGCCGCTATTATTCTGGGGGCCTTCTCTTTAGGATGGTACACGAGTCGCGCCCAGACTCTTCAAGCGTCGAACAGAAATGTGGCGCAACCGGTACGATACAAAGATCCCGAATTCCCGCTAATCAACCCTCTCGTCTCTATCGCCTTACCAAACGCTGTAGGTTTTCCTGAGCTCAAAAATGTGAAGAACGATGTTGCCAACATTATCGACGCGGCCAAGAACACAGGTGACGTGCAAGATGTTGGCGTATATTTCCGTCTTCCCGGAAATGCACACTGGTTTGGCGTAAATGAAAACACCAAATTTGATCCGGGATCATTAATAAAAGTCCCCATCTTGCTCGCGTACCTAAAAGAAACCGAGTCGGACCCAGCCATTCTCAGTCGTCGTTACTTCTACGACCCGAGACAAAATAATGCCCTTCCAGACTCGTTACCCTCTCAATACAAAGCAGGTTCATACGATGTGCGGAAACTGCTTGAAACAATGATTGTTGATTCCGATAATGTCTCTAAAGACGTCCTTACCGATCACCTGCCTCTTCCTGCGCTCCAGGATGTGTTCGATGAAGTGAATTTGAATTTCCTGACCGACCCGGCGGGCACCATCAGTCCAAAATCATATGTCATCATCCTCGCCCGCATCTACAGCGCAACATACTTAAACCGATACTATTCAAACTATGCGATGGGTTTACTTTCTAAAACTACATTTAAGGATGGTTTGGTCGCAGGGCTTCCTGTGGGAGTTCCGGTTGCGCACAAATATGGTGAGCGTGGCATTTACGAGGAAAAAATTCGTACGGGAGTTGAGTTACACGACTGCGGGCTCGTATACGCCACTGATGCACCCTATTATCTCTGTGTAATGACGAAAGGCAAAGACCCTGCGGTTCTTGCGGATGTCATTCAACGTATCTCCAGTGTCGTATATCAGGACCGGGCGAGTTTCAAGCCGTCCCCTTAAGGTATACTTCTCCAATGCTCGATTTCTTTCACATGAGTCTGCCACAGATTGTGGAACTCATCAGCTACCCAGGAATATTCGCCGTAATATTTGCTGAGTCCGGGCTTTTCTTTGGCTTCTTTCTCCCCGGTGCGTCACTCCTCTTTACCGCGGGACTCCTTGCATCTCAAGGATTTTTTAATCCCTGGATACTGATACCACTCGTTACGCTCGCCGCAATTGGAGGAGACAGTACCGGGTACTGGTTTGGAAAAAAAGTGGGCATTAGATTGTTCACAAAACCCGACTCAAAGTGGTTCCATAAGGAGCACCTCGCGCAGGCTGAGCATTTTTATGAAAAACATGGTCCGCGTACAATTTTGCTCGCGCGCTTTTTACCGATCGTGCGCACCTTTGCACCAATCGTCGCGGGAATAGCAAATATGCGCTATCGAACTTTTCTTACGTACAACGTCACCGGCGCGCTTTTGTGGGCTACTGGGGTTTCGTCTCTTGGATATTTTCTCGGCACTAAAGTGCCTGGCGTAAGCCACTATCTGAGCTACATTATTCTCGGTATTATTCTCGTGACCAGCATCCCGATTTTTATAGAAGGTTTTAAAGCACGCAAAAATCAGATCGACTGATTTTTTTGTCTAAGGAGAGCGAGACCACCCCACAGTCCGCCAATGTCTCCGAGGGATGCGTGGACAATCTCTGGGGTTGTAGGAAATTTTTTCATGATTGTCTTTACATGCTCGGCAACACGAGCGACTGAAATCCCCACGTCGTTAAACATCGAACCTCCGAGAATCATTCTTTCTGGAGACCAGTGCAGGATGGTGTTATGCACCGAGTACGCCGCAACTTTTGCCAACTCCCCCCACACGGGATTGTCTTTACCGAGATCTTTCGGGTGTTTGCCAAAGCGCTCCGCGACAGCCGTGCCCGAAATTAAATCCTCAATACTTTTTTCAGGTACCATCGACAAGTATTGACCGCCGATCTCGAAGCCCTGATGCGAGCGATCGATTTTGCCATCGATAATACGTGTCCCATTTATGCCTGTTGAGACGGTCATGTACACAACAATTGCTGCGCCTTTTCCCGCACCGAACACTGCCTCTCCAAGCCCTACAAGCCCCGTATCATTTTCTAATTGAGCAGATTTCGCACCCATCATTTTTTTTAAATCATTCGCAAGTGGTTTCTGAGCCCAGTCAGGAATAATTTGATCCTTCAGCATTGCACTTTTATCTGGCGCGACAAAACCTCGAATGCCTGCAGCAATGTGCTCCACGGATTCTCCTTTTGTGATTACTTTCACTGCTGTCTCGAGAGCACTAAGTCCTTCTGCATAGGATTGTGGGGTATCAATCACAATGGGATCAGTCATTGATTCTAAATCAGAGGAACCTGCAATTCTTGTTTTTGTCCCTCCGATATCCGCAACGATGTGCATATTACGAAATGAGCTGCACGCCGCCAAAATCCGTTTTTATAACTCCTTTATACAGAGGATTCGGCACAAGAACAGGTGCGCCGTTTTTTTCAACTACGTAATATGCAAAACCTCGCATACGCTTTACCGCTTCATAGTCAGCATGCCCTGGCATCGATGCGGAGTCGTCGGCACCTTCCACCGGACTGTCGTCAGAGGTCACGAGCCATTGTGATCCCGTATTGACTACCAAGTGTCCGTAGCCTGGCGGCATGTATACGGAGTCTCCTGCCTTTACCGGAATAGCCTTGAATTCTTCAATCACCTCTTCCTGCGCCGCTCCATTTTCAACATGCATTTTTTGGAGCAACGCGATTCCTTGTCCCTCAATTATTTCATACGTCTCATCGAGATTTCCCACATGGTAGTGCCCGTAGGTCTTAATATACTCACCCCCAACAGTTCCTGTCTCCCAAATCGTTATATTGCGCTTTTTCGAGCCTCCTCGAACCATGTAGTAATGAATCGCGGGCCCGGTAGCGGAGGGGTCCATAAGCACCTCCTGCATTTTTTCATGGGTACGTGCCGCATATGCCTGAAACATTTGAAGAGTATATCACTGGTGGATTAGATTCGTGAAGAGCAAAGAAAAACCGCCGCCAATCTCTTGGCGGCGGTTTTTGCGAATATCTTACTTGACGTCTACGATGCCGTATTGGCTAGCGTTAAAGTGGTTGTGGTACGGCCATGAACCAGCTTTGTCAAACGTAAAACTAAAGGTGGTGCTAGGAGTACATTGATCAAGAGGTTTTGGACCAGAGTACCCCGTCGCGCAGTGGGTTGTGCGATTGGTTCCATCATATCCATTGTGGGTAGGGTGCGGTGCGCTCGCGATGTCCATTTTTTCCGAAGATGAGTTCACAAATGTAACCGTAGTTCCTTTCGTGACACTAATTTTCTGAGGAGAAAACCCTTTATCTGAGAGAGTGATTGTGACCGGGGCCGGCGTGGAAGTTGGAGTAACCGCGACTGAACTCGATGCGTCTGTTGCAGTAACGTCGACAATAGGAGCGTCCGGTGTCGACGGAGCTGCTGGTATCACCTCCGCGACGGGTGCTTTATCAGTGATTGAAGGCTGCTGCATATTTTGGTAAAGCAAAAAGGCTCCGACCGCTGCAATAACAACAACGACAATCCAAATCCATGTGTTTTTCATACAATGTTCAATAAATAATAATTAATAAATACTTTTGGACCTCTAATTTAGTACAAGACTACCCTTGCTTTTGTTTCGCAAGAAAATCCCGTCCGTGTCCTACATCGACATTAACCGGAATTCCGCGTACGCACAAATCGCAACCTTCGGCGTCCCACGAGTCGAGTTCGATTTGAACGAGAGATTCTAGTCGCGGCACTCCTGCAATTTCAGCCGTTACGTTCCCTCGGTTACAGAGTACACCCGCAGCAACCACCTCAGCGCCAGCCGCTTTAGCTGCATCGACAACTTTTTTTATAGATCCACCGGTCGTCGTAAGATCCTCGACGACCAGCACTTTTTTGCCCTTTATAAGCCCGTCATAGCCACGTTTAATGACAAATCCGCCCTGGCCATCCTTATCAGCGTATGTCGAATAGATTTCACGTCCAAGCATCTCCGTAAGATGATACGCCGTCCACTGCGCGAGGATAGCCGCGGCAACTGCGGGCCCGATCACCGCCTCGACGCCTGAATCTTTAAAACGTTCCGCAAATTCCTTGCAGAGGCGCGATGTGTCGTGCGCATACGTGTAGAGCGCGTCTTTATTCACATATTCGTCGCCGTGGCGACCGGACGTGTATACAAAATGCCCCGCTCGAAACGCGCCTACTTTTTGCAAAATTTCGAGCACATCGTCTTCTGTCATGGACATAATTCTTTTATTGTACCAGCGCCGCCTGAATTGCGCCATGAAATTCTTGCGCTTTTACGCGCGCAACTTCGGCAAAATCTTTTTTTTCAGATGCGTACAAAATAGCACGTGACACACTGACAATAATTCCCTTCCCGCGCGAATCTTTACCTGCTTTTACAGAGACTTCCAGGTCGCCTCCCTGCGTGCCTACGCCAGGAATAAGAAAAGGCATGTTGGGAGCAATCGTACGCACTGCCGCAATTTCTTCTGGATACGTGGCGCCAACTACCAAACCACAATTCCCGTTTGCGTTCCAGGATGTAGCAAATTTCCGCGCCACTTGTTTGTAAAGCGCTTCTCCCCGTAATTCCAAGTCCTGGAATTCGCCCGCGCCGGAATTTGAGGTGCGGCACAAAACAATAATCCCTTTTTCTTTTCGGTCAAAAAATTCTTTGAGAGACTCCCCTCCCATGTAGGGGTGTACCGTAATGGCATCTGCTCTCAAATCATCAAATGCAGCAGTGACATATCCGTTATTGGTGTTGCCGATGTCCCCTCGTTTTGCGTCGAGGATAACCGCGACGTTCGGCGCTTCACTCAAGATGTATTCAATGGTTGTTTTAAGGGCTCTCCAGCCAGATTCGCCATGAGCCTCATAAAAAGCACTGTTCGGCTTAAATGCGCATACAAGATCTTTCGTAGCGTCAACAATTGCTCGATTAAATTCCACAATGGAACGCTCAATGTCATCGGCCTTCAAATGCGCTGGCATCTTATGCATTTCTGGATCAAGGCCCACACACAGAAATTTGCCTTGGTCCCATCTTTCACCAATCAAGGCATTGAAGTTTCGTTCAGCCATTGCGTAGGATTCTACCATTCAAAAGAAGAGGCGCCCGAGGCAGGTTTTTTTTACGATGCTCGGTACGTTTTGTCAAAATACCGGCCTCCACGGGAAAAGAAATTATTTTCTACTTCCTTTTCTTCGACATTTTTTGAGCAGATTTGCGGACAGATTTCACGGCTGTATGTATTCTTTTACCGGCAGCTTTTGAGGTCTTGCCAATCTCTTCGCTTATTTTCTCCCAGTTTTGTTTGAGCTCGACACCCGCCTTCATCAAATCTTTCTGATCGAGACTTCGTACTCCCTCATACGCTTTTGAGACGCCGTCAACAACACCAGAGAGCGAAGCTCGATTCAGATTCTTTAGTCCTTTTGCTTGTTTCAAAACGTCTTTCTTAAAGCGGTTCGCCCAGCTTGCGGCAACTTTTCGATTTTTCTCTGCGTTCTTACTCGCGTAAAAATAATATCCAGCGACAGCTCCTACCGCGGCACCTAAGATTTTTGCTCTGCTTTTCATATACTGTTTGTGACGTTACTATTTATTAATTCTTACTCCTCTTTTTTCTTTTTGCGACTCCGAGGGATAAACGCAAAAATCGATTCAAGAACCCCTACCATTTTACCTCTCATGTACGCCGCATCATCTCGCAGATGAGCGGCCTCCGCTCCGGCTATCTCTGCAATTTTCTCGATGTGCTTCAGGATTCGCAAAAGCCGCCAGATGACGAGCCCGACAAGCGCAGTTAAAACCAGTGTCTCTGCGGTTGCAATAAAAAAGAATATATCCATCTTTAGAAAAGAGTCCATACTATTTTGCCGTCGGATCCGACTGCATTATGCCAAAAATTGTACCCTCGGGGTCTTTGCAATATGCGAGCCAGCCCATTCCCGGAATCGGCATTTTTTCGAGCGCCATAGTTCCCCCTGCGCTTTTTACTTTTTCAATATATGAATCAAGATTGTCGACGTCCATCGTACACACATATGCATTCACAGGCTCGCCACCTGCGGGTAGCGGCCCGCGGCGCGGCGTGAGACCGCCATTTATCCCCGGCCAAGGCTTTCCATCTGGCCCGACGCTGTCCATGTTACCCGTTTCAATAAGCCGATAATTTCCCATTGCAGGTCCCATATCAGTAAATTTCCAACCAAAAACAGATGCATAAAATTCAGCCGCGTTGTCCATATTGGTGGCGTGAATTTCAAAATGTACGACGCGATTCATATTTTTTATTGTATCACATGGTTTTTAGCAATTTTCACAAAATATTGACAAAACGATAAAATCGATGTATTATGTTAGCTGGCTCGTTGGTGAGCCTGAATGGAGGACTTACGACAATGAATGAGAATGACACTCCAGCGAAAGTAGAGGGTTGGTGGCAGAGCCACACGACCGGCCGGGCAATAAGCATGGTGCTTGCCCTCGCGGGCGGCATCGGAATCTTTTGGCTTCTCTTCATGAGAGCCAAATGGAATCCCCCGGTCGGAGATGCGGAGTTTTTTTGGCTCCGTGTCTTCATCGCCTTCGGCATCAACGCCGGTGTTCAGGAATGGACACTTGCGACTGAAACTGGCCGCGGCGGCGAGTTCTACGCCTCCCTCGACAAGTTCGTTGCGTTGACGCCGGCCTTCGTGTTCGTTATATGCGAAGTCTATTGGATAGGCGCGGAGTCAATCCTCGCTCTAACCTGGCGGCATCATGTTGTCGGTGTTGTATGGGCCGTGTACGCGGTCATCGACTACTTTTCGACGGACATCACCAACCAGAGACTGCGGGCTCTCCAGTTTGCCCCAGCACGCCAATCGTAGGATTGGCCTCTGAAGAAAATTGGGAGAGGCGCCTTCGCAAGTTCGGCGCCTCTTTCTAATTCCTTGACGTAGTCGCTGTTTCAATCAGCATGAAAATTACGATGTAGATAAACATCTCATGAGTGGTAAAATAGGATTACGTAATTATCAGTAACTCAAAATATCACTATGGCAACAATCAATCCGCACATCAACTTCAACGGCAATGCTGAAGAAGCATTTACATTTTACAAATCAGTTTTTGGCGGTGAGTTCGCAAAAGTTATGCGTTTCAAAGACATAGCGAGCCCTGAATTTCCCGTAGCAGAAAAAGAGGAAAATAAAATAATGCACATTGCCTTGCCTATTGGCAAAAATATTTTAATGGCCAATGACGTCCCAGAAAGTATGGGGCGAACCAATGAAAACGAAAACAGAAGCAAGATTTCAATAAATTGCGAAAGCAAAGAAGAAGCTGATAAATTGTTTAATGGCCTCTCAGAAGGTGGGAAGATAGAATTCCCAATGGCCGACAGTCCTTGGGGTTCGTATTTTGGAATGTTCAGAGACAAATACGGCATTGAATGGATGGTGGACTTTGATGCAAGATCATAAATTGCAAACGTAAAACAAAGATACACAAACTCTTGTGTGTGTTTTTTGTTTCAACTTAAGTGTCTGGGTCGCACCACTCTCATAGGACAGTGGGTCGTCCCCGATACTTAGTTGTCATGGCGGGCCGTCTTGAGCTAGAACCGTGGTCGGTCAAGCCCTGTTTGACGGAATAGCCACATTTTAATCTAGTCAAACTAAGGGTCTTGAGCGCCTAAATAATTTGTATAAAACTTAAGACGACAGCAATACCCATTGATATTAGTGCTAGCTTTTTAGCCTGAGAACTACTTTCTCTCGCCTCTTTCAAATCTATATAATCTATTGCAGCGGCTATACCTTTACCAGTAATAAACATTTGACTTTGATTTTTAGATCCTAGCGGATTCTGAATATCAGATGCTGTAGATATCGGATTAAAAAGACGTTCCTCAGTAGAAGCGGGTCGAAAAACATTTTGCACCCAATCTTCTTGTGCTTGGCTAAGATTGAATTCCCCTTTCAAATCAGCATTAGAGAACCCTGTAAATTGTTTCTCGAAAATCCAAAGAAGTATCCTTGTGTAGAGTGATTCATCAGTTTTCATGATTGTTTGTCCTGATTATAATAAAAACCTGCTTGACCTTGCGGTCTTTACTGTACAACATTCGAACCTATTTTGGCGAGCATCCGGAGGGACGACTGACGCACGCTCCGCGCGCGTGGTGGCTCTATAATTGCTCCGTACGCGCCGATTCCATGCCAAC
>JAYTPG010000070.1:0-26313 GCA_043747375.1 Candidatus Kaiserbacteria bacterium
GGTCTTTCTTTACTGCACGGTAAACGACGTATTACTTTCTATAAGGCCGTTTGGGGTTGTAGCCACTGCCTTTAACTGTGCGGTCCCGTGCTGACTTGGAGAAATGAGAACGGTGTACGGCGGCTGCGTCGTGACTCCTTCAAGTCCTCCATTCAGATAATACGAAACCTGAGAAACCTGCATGTCGGAAGGCACAGTGACCTGAGCTTGAAACTGCGGACCCCAAGGCACAAACGATCCGGCTATCGGAGAAACTATTGAGAAAACGTGCGCTGCGGGAACGATACCCACAGGACTTGAGTCGCCGGTTACACCCGTGAAGGCCCCGTTTGATTGCGCCCAAAGCTGAACGGGATAGTCCCAATACGCATACTGAGAGTCGCTCGTGTTTCCTCCCTGACCATTACGAGGGTTATCTTTGTTAATCCAATACAGAATGTCATGAACACCTTGCGACGGGTTCGCGTTCCAATTTCCTTGTAATGCTGGGGGCAGGTTTTCGAGATCTGCTTCTGGCGACGGAGCAACGAAGGCGTCTGAAGGAGATGAGTATTTTTCCAAGGCCTTCGCCATAAATTCGTGCCACATTGGAGCAATAATAAACGCGGCAATCTTTTTCGCCATCGGTGAGTTGTCATTGTTTCCTGCCCACGCGCCAATCGCAATAGAGGGGGTGTATCCTATTACCCACACATCGTGAAAATCGTTCGTTGTTCCTGTTTTGTCAGCGACGTCGTACCCATGAAAATTAAGAGGGGAGTCTGCGCCGAATTCCGGCGTTCGTGCGACGTTGTCCGAAAGTATGTCGTTGATCTGGCGCGCGACCTGAGCATCCAACACCTGAGAAGCATTTTGCGTGTAGCTCTCCAGTGTGTTTCCGGACTTATCCTCGACGGTCAATATTCCCACGGGGGGATTCTTAACACCGTCATTTGCAAAGACGCTGTACGCCCCCGTCATTTCGAGTAGTGTTACTTCGCCGCCTCCGAGAACGAGCGTAAGACCGTACTGGCGCGCGGATCCAAGTGTCGTAATTCCGAGATCACTCGCAGTTTTTAGTGAGCTAGGGATTCCGGCCAAGTAAAGCACTTTCACGGCAGGAACGTTTTCAGATTGAGCGAGCGCATTTCTAAATGTCATGGGCCCTTTGAATGTTCCATCGAAGTTGCCTGGTGAGTAACATGGTGGCGTGTCACTGGCGGTGTCCTGCGGGGCGCAGGCGGTAGAGAACTGGGTCTGTACGTCGAACACCACCGTCTCTGGTGTATAGCCCTTCTCAAGCGCTGTGGCGTACACAAACGGTTTAAAAGAAGAGCCTGGCTGTCGAGCGGAAGTGGCAACGTTTACGGCCCCATCAATTGTCTTGTCGAAATATCCTTTTGATCCGACCATCGAGAGCACTTGTCCCGTCTTCGGGTCTATAGCGACAATTGCCTCATTTGAGGCTTTGAAGTTTTTGAGCATTTGGTCACTAAATTTAGCAACACTTGCCTCGGCGGCCTGCTGAAGATCGTAATCGAGAGTGGTTACCACATGAAGGCCGCCATTTTCTACCTCGTCGACACCATATTTGTTTTCCAAATATTCGCGGACGTAAAACACAAAGTGAGGTGCTTTAATACCTGCTTCCGTCTCGTTGCGAAATGAAACTTTTTCGGCAACCGCCTGCTTGTATTCATCTTCGGTAATATATTTAAGCTCCTTCATCCTCGAGAGGACTAAGTTTTTTCGGGAATCAAGTTCGGATTTATGTGTACCATACGGCGACATGCGCGTTGGCGCTTGCGGGAGTGACGAAAGATACGCCGCTTGCGCAAGGTCGACGTCTTTGGCGTCCACCCCAAAGAAATACTGGCTCGCTTCCTGCACGCCATAGATGGTACCGCCATAGCCGGTCTCATTCAGGTAGGTCTCCAGAATTTGGTCCTTTGTATATACGCGCTCAAGTCGAATCGCTAAAATAATTTCCTCTACTTTTCGAATGATTGTTTTGTTTTGGGTGAGGAGCGCATTTTTCACTACTTGCTGAGTAATGGTAGAGCCTCCTTGGCTGTACGAGCCGGCAACCACGTTTGCGAGTGCCGCCCGAATGAAGGCGAGTGGTCGAAAACCGTGGTGCGTGTAGAAATCTGCATCCTCGATGGAAACACTGGCGTGTTGAATGTAGGGGGAAATGTCCGCGAGGGGAACTGCGGTGCGGCGCACCGAACCATGCACATCGTAAAGCACAATGTTGCCGGTGCGATCATAGATTTTTGTCGACTCCGAAAGTTTTCTGTTCTCAAAATTGTTGAGTGATGGAATTGCGATGATCGAGGCCCACGACGCAAAAATACCGAGAATGAAAAAGAAGCTGAGTATAAGTACAAACACCAAGGCCCACAGCCACTGCGGCACCCATTTTTTGGGCATGCGGTGCACCAGGTGTTTTTCGACATGATGCGCCGTGTGCTCGGTAAGGCGACGTGTGCGCCTAAAGCGACTGTTTAATCTATCGTGTTCCAATCGCTTTATTGTATGCGATTCTGAAAGGAGACGCTACGCACGCGAGTGCGCTAAGTGCGTAATGCCCACGGCAATTGCATCGTATTCATCGTCGTGTTGGATTGTTTTATCAATTTTCACAAGAATGTGGAGCATTTTTGCAATTTGTTTCTTGTCCGCGCCACCGAACCCCGTGGTCGCGTTTTTCACCTGCATGGGTGTGTATTCTGAAACGGGGAGCCCCGCGGTTCCCGCCATGCCGATGAGGGCACCACGAACCTCTGCAACTTGCATGGCAGTTTTCTGATTGTTATTAAAGAAGAGTTTTTCGAGAGCGATGGCGTCGGGATGATGTTTTTCTAAAAGCGCGGTGCATACACGGACAACTTCGCTCAAGCGCTCAGGAAAGGTTTGTGTTGGGGAAGTTACGATGCATTCGGATTGTAATAGAGTTTCTTTGCCCTTTATTTTTTCCAAGACAGCGACTCCGCATCGGCCAAAACCTGGGTCTATTGAAAGCACGCGCATGTGTGGATTATAGAGGAGAGCGGCAAATCGCGATATGTGTGGAGGGCCGAAACTCAAAGTCCCGACCCCCTCTAGTCTATATATTTGTGTTTCCTCCGACATGATCTGCTCCTAGAGCTTTGCTTCCTGTTTAGGTTCGCCACAGGAGATTCCTTTTATCTGCCAGAATTTTCCGCGATCTGCTTCTTCATTTCGCCAGGTTTTTGCAACCATTTGGCCAAAGAGTCCGCAGTTGCGTTCATTCATGACGACAGGGTCTCCTGCTATCGATGCAATTTCAACGTGAACGTTTTTACACTGCACCGGCTCAAAGAAAGAGCACGCCAAGATGATAACTTCAAACATGACTAACCCACCTTTCTCGGTGTTATGACCCATCAATGTGAAAGAGCGACAGGCCTGTCTCGATTAATACGCTCATCTGAAGTCTCTGTAAAGTCGGAAAAAAGCTATAACACTGGGTAGCGAGAAGTCAAACGATTAGATTGCATTGGTGAAAACATTTTCGACATCATCATTTGCATCAATCTCCTCCAAAATTTTCATCAAGTTTTCGCTATCTTCTTCCGAAACGGAAACGGTTGTTTGCGCATCGTATCCGTCGGCAGTCTTTGCAAAAGCCCAAAGCGCACTTCCGGGCGCCGCGAGCGCGAGGCCGAGTTCGGACAAAAGATGTTTAATTTCCTGCGCAGTACGGTTACGACTGTCAGTGAGTGTTTCAATAATTATTGCAACGCCACCCGGGCCGTAGGCTTCGTAGGTGATGGGTTCGAGCGTGTCGTCGTCGATCGCAGTTCCCTTGAGAATGGCTCGCTCAATAGCATCTTTCGGCATATTTTCCTTTTTTGCGGTTTCGACGACGCTACGCACATTTGCCGCGTTTGCGTCGCCACACGCTTTCTTGCTCTCGACGGTGATGCGCCTACCGAGCTTTCCCCAGACGCGACTCTTTGCCGCGTCATTAGCGCCCTTTTGTCGTTTTATTTGAGACCATTTGTTATGTCCTCCCATGTCGACCATTTTACATAAAACCTGGCCACGGGCTATGATTGACCGCATGTCCTATTCTGTCCGCAACACAATTCTTGGGGCGAGCACTCTCGTCGGTGTTCAAATAATAGCGCTGAGTGCGTTTGGTCAGCCAGCGGTGAGCAAGACACATGCGCTCATGTTGTGGGCAGGGGACGTGTTTAGTGCAGAAAATTCTCAGCAACTTACCGATTGGTACACATTTAGCCACATCATTCACGGATTTCTGTTCTATCTCGCGCTCTGGTTTTTCTTTCCGCGCACGCCGTTCCTTACGCGACTATTTCTCGCTATGGGAATAGAAATCGCGTGGGAGATTACCGAGAACACGCCGATGGTGATTCAGCACTATCGTGAGCAAGCGCTCGCGCAAGGCTACGTGGGGGACAGTATTCTCAATTCAGTTTCCGACGTGTGCGCGATGATTTTTGGGTTTATTCTTGCATGGCGCTTACCCGTCTGGGCCACCATTTCCCTCGGCGTATTTTTTGAAGCTTGGACCGGCTTTTGGATTCACGACAATCTGACACTCAATATTCTCGGCCTCTTAAATATGACGCCGGGGTTTATTAAAGAGTGGCAGGCGGGAATTTAAATTAAAGTCTGTTGAGACCTTGGTCTCTCTGCGCCCACGTGCTCGTAGCCTTTTTTCGTTACGGCGCGGCCGCGGGGAGTGCGTTCGATGAGGCCTAATTGCAATAGATAGGGTTCGTTTACTTCTTCAATAGTTGCCTCTTCTTCTGAAAGAGCGGCCGCTATTGTTTTTAGGCCTACGGGGCCACCATTAAATTTTTCTATAATGAGCGTGAGAATGTCGCGGTCGACTTGATTCAAGCCCCCTTCGTCAATTTCCAAAAGTGCGAGAGCTTTTCTGACCGTCTTCACGTTAAGTGGCTCGCCGTTTACCACCGCAAAGTCGCGGCACCTCTTAAGAAGGTAGTTGGCGGTGCGGGGCGTCGCCCTGGAACGGGACGCGATTTCTTTTAGCGACTCGTCGTCTGCCTTGATGTCGAGAATCTTTGTCGAGCGGCGCAAGATTTCCACAATTTCATTTTCAGTGTAATAGGCAAGACGGAAGGTGCCGCCGGAGAAGCGCGAGCGAAGTGGGGCAGAAAGCATCGAGATGCGCGTGGTGGCCGCGATGAGCGTGAACGCGGGGAGTTCTAATTGCACCGTGCGGGCGGCCGGCCCTTTGCCGATCACGATGTCGAGAACGCCGGATTCCATTGCGGGGTACAGAACTTCTTCGATACTTCGGTTCAGTCGGTGAATTTCATCGACGAAGAGGACGTCACCAGGGGAGAGGTTGGTAAGAATTGATGCCAAGTCGCCAACGCGCTCGATGGCGGGGCCAGAAGTCGAGCGCAAATTCGCACCAATTTCTTTTGCGATGAGGTGTGCGAGCGTTGTTTTGCCCAAACCCGGTGGGCCATAGAGTAAAACGTGTTCGGGTTGATGTTCGCGACCCTTTGCAGCAGTAAGAAGGATGCGCAAATTTTCTTTTATCGTTGGTTGGCCAACATATTCCGCCCAATCAGCAGGTCGAAGTGCCTGGTCGAGGTTTTTTATGCTTCTCTCTCCGCCTTCTGTTGTCATACATTCAGACCTCTATTCTACAACCCGCCAAAACCGGGCCTATTGACAATAATTTTATATGTGATACACTGCTCCTCAGTGGCGAATGACTCGCCCTTTTTTATTGCCAAATAAAAAACCGCTTGTTGGGGGACTCGACAAGAGGCGAACGGCCTTGGGCAATGGTAACTTTTTCGAGGACGGTGAGAGTATATCGCCTTGTGCGATGCGCCCTCCCTATCCTTAGAACTTCGTTGCAACTTTCTCCACGAAAGCATTGCCCAAGATCGCGCGACTCCTGTTTTTCTACCCTGAAGCGTATCATTCGTTTCACTCCACGCAACCTGTTTTTTGAGTTGCACCACACTTTTTTTGTCGACAAGTCCGCGAAGTGCGGATTTTTGTCAACCTGGTGACTAAACTTTGGCATTGTTATGCGAAATCATTTACTCTCGAAGTAACATTGACCTGTTTCGTGTATTCGTAAGTTAAAAATATAATGACAGCAAAACGGGGGCGATGCCAAAGGTTCGTACCGGGTCCAATTTGACGGATCGTTTACATTTCCATTGAAAAAGTCGGCAATTTCTTGCCGACTTTTCTTGCGACGAGCGCATGTTCGTCTCATTTCGAGATACGTTCCGCAATACATTCGCGCCAAGCCTTATTCAGGCTATCAGTGTCTGCGAAGATGTCCACGCAAAAACCGAACTGAGTCGTGATTTCTGGCTTTTCGCTCAAGCCCAGTTTTCGACAGCCTTTTTCGAAAGTCTCTTCGAAAACCTGACCGATGGCACAACACGCAGAAGAATCGATATCCAAAATTCCAATATCGGTCTTCTTTTCCCATCCTGGAACTTTCGCATCCAGAAGGAATGCTCCTTCTCTGACGCGTGTTTCGGCAACGGTGAGGACGCAATTTCTTTGTTGTTTACTCGACATTACCAAATACTCCCTATTTCAGCAGAATCGAACAGTCGATTCTCGCTGCCGGAACTATGAACCTAAATTGATTCTTTCGCAATTGACTCGCGATTGCGTTCTCAAGACGCAAACTGTTCCAGCATCGCTTCGTTTTTGAGATCGACAACGCGGGAAAGTTCGTCGAGAGAGGTGACTCCTTGCAATATTTTTACGGTGCCGTCTTGTGCCATGCGACGAATGTTTTGATGTTTGGCCGCTTTCCAAATTTCTCGTTCGCTTGAAGTGGTGCGGATCGCTTCTTCTATTATGTGATCCATCAAAATAACTTCCACAATTCCAATTCGGCCCTTGTAGCCGAGACCGCCGCATTTTGGGCATCCCTTTGCGACCCACATCGTGTCACGATTTTCTGGGAGCTCATCCGCGTGAGGAATATTTTTGAGAAGCGAGTCCATAGTTGCGCGGTCGTTACCCGTAATTGGCGTTGCTTCGCGGCAGTGGGGGCAAAGACGTCGCACCAAGCGCTGTGCCATTGCGACGGTGAGCGACGCGCCGAGAATGTCGGCAGAAATTCCCATGTCGACAAGGCGCGGAAAAGTGCCAGCGGCGTCGTTGGTGTGAAGCGTGGAAAAAACCAAGTGACCGGTGAGTGCGGCGTGAACGGCTGTGGAAGCAACCTCAGCATCGCGGATTTCGCCGACCATGATTATGTCGGGGTCTTGGCGAAGCGTTGAACGAAGTCCGAGCGCGAATGTGTAGTCTTTTGAAACTTGCGTCTGTACGATGCCGGGAAGGTGATACTCGATCGGGTCTTCGATAGTGACAATTTTAATATCGGGACTATGCACCTGGCGAAGAAAAGCGTAGAGCGTGGTTGTTTTACCAGAACCCGTCGGGCCAGTGTTGAGAATCATACCGTTTGGCTTTTGAATTTCACTCTTGAAAATTTCCATCAAGTACTTATCAAACCCGAGCGCTTCCATAGGAAGCGCAATGGTCGAAGGGTCGAGTACGCGGAGAACCATGGTTTCGGCATAAGACCCCGGCAGGACGCTGGTACGTATTTCAATTTCTTTTTGATTCACCACGATCGAAAAGCGGCCGTCTTGCGCGGCGTTTTTTATGTTGAGCTTGAGGCCTGAAAGCAATTTAATTCGAGAAGAAATGAGTGCGTACGTTGGACTGTCGAACATAAGTACTTCAACAAGAACGCCGTCGAGGCGATACCGCATGCGCACGCCCTCTTCTTCGGGCTCGAGGTGCACGTCGGACGCGCCGAGCGAAAGTGCGCCCGCCATAATGATTTCAAGCACTCGGGAAATGCGGTGTGCATCTTTACTGCCGGCGTTCGACGCCACTTCTACTTTTACGTCTTCAAGCTTTTTAAGCTTCTCTAGCATTTCGTTGATCGTTTCAGTGGAAAGAGTGAGAACGCCGGCGGTGGTTTCGGTTGCATAGGAAATATCGTGATAGCGGTCCCACGCATGCTCAAGGGATGCTTTTGAAACCATGAAGCGTCTCACTTGGTAGCCAAGTTTTTCAATATTTTTTACCACCTGGAGAGAATCTAGCCGCTCCGGGGCGCGCATGCCAAAAAAGATCACTTTGTTTTGTCTGCGAAACGCGGCGACTTCCATCTTGCGTGCGTCTGCTTCCGGAACGAGCCGAAGCGCATCGGTGTCGATGGATTTCGATGTGAGGTCGACGTAATCTACGCCGTATTTATGGGAAAGTACTTCGGCGAGTTGCTCTTCTTCGCGCGCGCGCAGTTCATCGAGCCGCTCGATTTGTTTTTTCTCATTAAACTGCGTACTCATCGAGCTATTGTAGCGCAGAAAAATCTGCGCAGTGTATGCGCAATTGGGTGTTGACTGCAGGCGCTGAATCAGGTGATATTGAGGTGGAGGATGGCAACAGAAGGAGAAAAAGATGTTGATGTCTCAAGAGACCGATCATCGATTTGTATCCGACGCCGATGAACCAGCTGTCGCACAACCATTGGTCGACAAGACAATTGGTGAAGGCGGGAAATGGTATAAAGGTCAAATCGGAATGGCACTTGATGCATTCGGAGCCGCGTTCGTGACATTAGACGAAAGTCTAGAAAGTGTTCTCGTGGACATTGGTGTCGCGAACATCTACGGCACGTATCTTTTTTCGCGGTTAGATTCGCGACAGAAAGTCGAAGTCTTTTGCGCAACAGATCCCAAGCAGGGGATGTGTCGAATAGCGACAAAATTTCGATTTTCTAGGTAGTGATCGCCATTTCGACGTGCCAACACGGTAAAAGGCGGCTTGAAATGAGTCGCCTTTTTCTTTCGAAATAGGTCCAGTGATACAATTACTACTATGGAAGTGAAGACGAACAATCTAGAGGAATTTAATTCAGAGGCGACCCGGTTTGCAAATACTCTAGAAGCAAAGAGTGATGTGGCGACCCTCGTTGCACTCTCTGGCGAACTGGGGGCAGGGAAGACGGCGTTTGTACAGTCGGTCGCTAAGTCTTTTGGGATTACTCAAACGGTTTCAAGCCCGACATTTGTGATTGAAAAGGTGTACGAATTGTCGCGCGAAACTCGCTCGCGTCTGCTTGCCGGCAGGCAGGGATTTGCCCGTCTCATTCATATTGACGCATACCGCCTCGAAAAACCGGAAGAGTTAGAACATCTTGGTTGGAAGGACATTATTTCTAAACCAGAGAACTTAATTTTTCTTGAGTGGCCTGAACGCGTTCCGAGCGTCATTCCGAAATCGACGTATCGTGTAGTATTGAAAGGAGAAGGAGAGGGAAGAATAATAACGTATGAAAAAACAAATTGATGAATTTGGTGAAAGGCCGTCACGGCTCGTCCTTCTTGATTCGCACGCGATTTTACATCGCGCATATCACGCGATACCCGACCTTGCGACAGCCAAAGGCGAACCTACGGGAGCACTCTACGGACTCGTCTCCATGGTGTTACGCATAACCGAAGAACTAAAACCGGATTACGTCGTGGCATGTCGCGACATGCCAGGGAAAACGCATCGTCACGAAATTTACGAAGAATACAAGGGGCAGCGGCAGGAACTTGAAACAGATTTAAAAGTGCAACTCGACAAAGCCCCGCAGATTTTTAAGGCGCTCGGTATCCCGGTCTATGGGCTCGCGGGGTTTGAGGCAGACGATTTACTCGGAACCATCACAAAGCAGCTTTCTGCGCGAAGCGATATCGAAATTGTTATCGCATCGGGAGACAAAGACGTTCTGCAGCTCGTTTCAGATCGTGTTCGAGTGTATATGATTCGCACAGGCATTTCCGATCTCGCGCTCTACGACGAACAGGCCGTAAAAGAGCGATATGGTTTCGGGCCAGAACTTCTTACCGACCTGAAGGGAATTATGGGCGACATGTCAGACAATATTAAGGGGGTGAAGGGGGTTGGCGAAGGAAGCGCAAAAAAACTCATCGCCTCGCTCGGGAGTCTTTCTTCCATCTATGGGGCGATTCAAAAACAAGGCATAGAAACCGTTGCCGAAAAAACAGGGGTTCAAAAGAGATTTGTAAAACTGGTTGCAGAAAATGAAACCGACGCGGTTTTCTCGAAGCAGCTTGCGACCATTCATTCGGATGCGCCGATCACGTTTGTGCTTCCGCAAACACATTGGTATCTCGTAGATCATGTGGCGAGCATTGCGGCGCTGTGCGATGAGCTTGAGTTTCGCTCTCTCAAAGAGCGCGTCGCCGCGATCACTAAAAGAAAAGAAATGGATCCGGAAGGTGTGGAGGTAGAAAGTGTGCGCACCGAGCTTGAAATCGAGCCGCAAGATGTTGACCCGCATTCGCTTGAAGAAACCTCCGTCGCGCTGTGGCTTCTCCGAAGTGAATATACGACGCCTTCTCTTGACGACATTCTGGCTTATGGAGACACGAAGGACTTTGGTGTTGCGCGAGAGAAAATATTTGGTGACCTGCGAAAAACGGGAAGACTGTTTGATGTCTATGAAAAAATAGAAAAGCCGCTCATGCCTATCATGCGCCGTATGAAAGAAGATGGCATTGCGATTGACGTACCGTATCTCGCTAAACTCACCAAAGAATATAGCGCTGAGCTTACAAAAATCGCCGCTCGAATTTACAAACACGCAGGACACGAATTCAATATTAACTCTCCTAAGCAGTTAGGCACCGTCATTTACGATGAGTTAAAGATTCTGCCTGAGAAACAAAAAAAGACCGCAGGCGGCGCGCGAACAACGCGTGAAGATGAGCTCGTAAAACTTTCCGACATGCATCCGATAATTAACGACATACTAGGTTTTCGCGAGTTGAGTAAACTTCTTGGCACGTATGTCGAAAAAATGCCAGCGCTCGTCGAAAAAGACAGACGCATTCATCCGACGTTTCTTCAAGCTGGTTCTGCAACGGGTCGCATGGCAAGTGAAAATCCGGGAGTTCAAAATATACCGATCAAAAGTGAATACGGACGCCGCATCCGTGACGGATTTATCGCAGAAAAAGGGAATGTGCTCGTATCCATCGACTATTCTCAAATAGAACTCCGAGTCGCGGCGGGTCTTTCGGGCGACGAAAATTTGGCACGTGTTTTTAAGGATGGCGGAGATGTGCACACGGCGGTTGCGTCGCAGGTCTTCAACGTGCCACCTGAAATTGTCGACAAAGAGATGCGACGTCGAGCAAAAGTGATTAACTTCGGTATTTTATATGGCATGGGCGTGAATGCGCTCCGGCAAAATCTTGGCGCGAGAGTGACGCGTGAAGAGGCTTCAAAATTTCTCTCAGACTATTTTGAGAACTTCTCGGGGCTCTCTCAGTGGATTGAGCACATAAAACAAAGCGCGGCGCGCACTGGGTATACCGAGACACTCTATGGCCGCCGAAGATATTTCCCTGGATTTAAGTCCGCCCTCCCGCAACTTCGTGCGCAAGCGGAGAGAATGGCAATGAACGCCCCAATACAAGGAACACAAGCAGACATCATCAAGCTTGCGATGATCGAAGCTGACGCACTTATTGAGAAAAAAGGGTGGCGACAGAAAGTGACACTGGTGATGCAGGTGCACGATGAGCTGGTGTACGAGATTGATGAAAACATTGCAGAAACAGTCGCCCGAGAAATTCTCAAAGTGATGGAGGGGGTCGTGCCAGAAGGGGAGCTTTCCGGCGTCCCAATCAAGGCCGAGATTGCGATTGGTAAAAATTGGGGGGAGATGCGAAAGCTTTCAAAATAAGATGCTCTACTTTTTTCACGGTACAGACAGGGAAGCGGCGCGTCTTGCGCTCAATAAAGCAGTTGAAAAAAATAGAAAAAATGGTCAGGTCATTAGAATTACCGATGCGCATAGTCATGCCGATCTTTCCGCGGCACTTTCTGGGCCAGGAATGTTTGGGCCGGATGGTGGGAGAATTGTCGTCTTGGATAGTATTGTGGGAGGACAAAATGTAGAGATGAGAGAGGCGGTTCTTGCGAGCTTATCAGCATTTCGAGGGGAAGCCGAGCCCGTATACATGCTGGAAGACAAGCTTGATGCGGCGACGAGAAAGCAAATTGAGAAATATGCGGAGAAAACGGAGAAGTTTGATGCGCCTAAAAAAGCAGAAGAAAAAGGGATTTTTATTCTTGCAAACGCGCTTGAGAGGGGAGACAAGAAAGCCCTGTGGGTAGGGCTTATGCGCGAACTTGAAAAGGGAAGTGCGCCGGAGGCAATTCACGGACTTCTCTTTTGGGGGGCAAAAAGAATGGTGCAAAGCGCGCACGACGCTCAAGGGAAAAATCGCGCGATGGCGCTCGTCGCAAAACTTGCAGAACTTCCTCATGAGGCAAGGAGAAGGGGGGTGGAGCTGGAGTATGCACTTGAGCAATTTGCGCTTTCCAAGGCGTGATATTATTTGTTCATGATAAAAACCCACGTGAGGGATTCCCTTTTAGCGTTAGCGATAGTCGTTGCTCTATTTACGTTCATTGCTCTACCACAGAAATCTTTTGCAGTAGGTACTCAAGCGAATGCAATGTGTAATCCTGTAGATATGGCGTGTCCGTGTGGACAGGTCATGGGACCACATGGATGTATCGGTGGTATGAATATGCACTTATGTCCATGCCAAGATACGACAAATGGCTTTGGCACTGCAGGTATTTGTGTTGCCGCGAACAAATGCTTAGCGCAATCGACGAACGGTGGCGGACTCACGGACCCAAGCAAGCTTCTGGAAGCATTGAAGGGACTCATGGACGCACTTAAAGGCGGAGGCGGCGGGGGAGGAGGTGGAGGAAGTCAGCAGCCTCCGACCACAAATCCAACTGGACAAACGGGTTGCACAACCTACACGCAGGTCTCAACTCCTTCGGCCGACCCGTGTGCAATCTACGTTCCCGCGATTGATTCTCTCGGCTCTACCAGCAACGCGATTTCAAATGATTTATTGAATGCGCTTAATGGAACAAATAATTTACCGGGAGCGGGCACGGTGCCTTCCGGAACAAACGCGAATGGAACAAATACCAACAACAGTTCAACTTCGAACTCCAATTCAAATGCCAACAATAATGCAAACAACGTCAGTGCGAATGCATCTGCAAACATCATTACCTCTGGCATTACTACGGCCCCAGGCTCTAGCCTCGGCACCCCCACTATTTTGAATACAAATGGTGCCCAGCCAGTAGGTCTTGCTCCTGGAATTGCAGGAGACTTGCAGGTTGCAGGAAACGGAGCGACGGTCGTCGTTACTAATCAAAACTCAGTAAGTAATTCAGTAACGGCAGGATTCTACGGATCAGACGTAATGAGTGGACAACCACAAAGCCTCGTTGCGGGATGGTGTCAGACACAACCGTGGAAGAAAAATTTCCTGTCAGGCATCATTCCACCAACCTTTTTTGACAGCCTCTGCCTTCTGCGCGGATTCAAAGTGGGACTTCCGGTGATTATTACGACACCTGTGCCACTTTCGTCGTTGGTGCCAAAAGCAGTAAAGCCTGCTCCAATCGCGACAACCACGCCGGTCGTGCCATACGTAAAGCCACAAGCAGATATTTGGGCCGTTCCGGCAACTGTCCCGCTCGCCGCGCGTACCACAATATTTTGGTCAACGAAAGGTGTGACATCGTGCACCGAGTCTTCCCCAGACGGTAGTTTCTCACATACTACTCTGCAAGGAGGTGCTGCGACCGTACCCCTTTCGGGAGCAACGACGTTTACGATTTCTTGCGACGCCCCCGACGGCTCTCATATCACCAATTTTGTTACGGTTGGGCTCAGTATCTAGTGCGGATACTTTTCTAGTACGTAAAAGTCAGTAAGGGGTTGACCCTCTTCGCTTCGAGAAGTACGCTTCTTCGATGACTGTTCCGGAGTGCATTGGCATTATTCTCGACGGCAATCGCCGCTGGGCAAAAGAGAGGGGCGTGCCAGCTCTCGAAGGGCACAGAGAAGGCGCGAAGCGACTCAAAGAATGTCTTTCGTGGTGCATTGAGCGCAACATAAAAAATCTCGTCGTCTACGCATTTTCTACAGAAAATTGGAGTCGCCCAAAAGAAGAGGTCTCCTACCTCATGCAGTTAATGCAGGAGGTGATGATAAAGGAGGCCGATGACTTACAGCAAAAGGGGATTCGTACAAAATTCATAGGAGAGAAAGAGCGCTTTTCGCCTGAAATGAAAAAGCAGATAACATCGATGGAGGCTAAAAGTAGCGGGAACGAGGCCGTCACTCTGTGGATGTGCTTGTCATACGGTGGCCGCGCGGAAATTGTGGCGGCAGCGGAATCACTGCGACTTCAGGAAGAGCCCATTTCTGAAGCTTCGATTGGCGCTGCGCTGTGGACTGCGGGCATGCCTGACCCCGACATAATAATCCGCACGGGTGGGCGGCACCGCATCTCGAACTTCCTCTTGTGGCAGTCTGCGTACAGCGAGATTTTTTTTCTCGACACACTCTGGCCGGATTTTTCCGAGAAAGAGTTCGAGACAGTTCTGGCAGATTTTAGTGAGACGAAGCGAACTTTTGGCGTATGATTATTTTACCGAACGAGCATCTCGCGCACTTTCAACATGTCACTAAAGGTGTTGACGAGCGCATCCAAGGAATTTTGGATACGCACGCGCATGGCGCTGCTTCGAAGCTCTACAATATGCTCGGCTACGCGCTGGGATTTCTTGATGAGAATTTCAAAAAAGAGACCCTTTCGAAGGGCGGAAAGAGATTTCGTCCAGCACTTTGTTTATTTCTTGCGAAGGAATTTGGCGTTGAGGACAAAGCACTGGAAGCCGCAACCGCCATTGAGCTTTTTCATAATTTCACGCTGATTCATGACGATATCGAGGATCATGATGCATTTCGACGCGGACGTGAGACGTTGTGGAAGCGGTGGGGCGTAAACGATGCCATAAATTCTGGCGACGTGCTTTCGCTTCTTGCGTGCGAGGCCGCCGCAAATGCGGGACACGCGGGGAACGACCCGAGGATTACGAGCGCTCTCTTACATGCTTTTATCGAAGTAGGAGAAGGACAGCATCTGGATTTTGCACTTGCAGCGTGCGATCCCGGTAGTGGAACTGCTAGTGAAAAAGTGTATCTTGAAATGATTGAGAAGAAATCCGGCGCGATGGTGGGAGTCGCCGCAGAGGTGGCGGGATTGATTGCAAAAAGAACCGAGAGCGAATGTGCGCTATTGCGATCTTTCGGGCGAGTCGTTGGTTGTTCGTATCAGCTTGCGGACGACTACCGCTCCGTTTGGAATGTCGAAGGCGAAACTGGAAAAGATTTGCAGGGTGACATAAAAGAGCACAAAAGAACGTTTATCTTTTTTTCTGCGCAAAAAGAGCTCGTGGGAAATGAAAGGAGTCGTCTCGAAGAACTTTATTCTCTTGAACAAACGCTCAGCGAAGTGGAAGTGAAAGAGGTGCTTGCCCTCATTGAAAAAACTTCGGCAAAATCAGCAACACGGCAGGCGATTCACGCAAAGACCGACAGGGCGCTTGCCACATTGCAGAGCATTTCAATAAGAGCGGAGGCGAAAGAAATGCTTGCCGGAGTCGTTAACGCGCTTGTACTAAACACTATTGAATCTTGACCCCCTGTTTGATCGCCGCAGCTTTTTTGACGATGTCCTCAAGGGAGAGTCTGAACCAATAGGTAAATTGCTCCGGGTGTTTTTGCATGTCGACAAAAACAGTGTCTACACTTTGCCATTTCCACTCTGCGGCCTCGCTCGAGTCTGCTGCGATTGAGCCATCGTAAAGGCCGATATACATGTGGTCGTACTCGTGTTCCGTAAGGCCGTTTTCGAATTCAGTACGGTACAGAATGTGCCCTGCGTGAGTGAGAGGGCAGTCAAATCCCATTTCTTCCTGAAGTCGGCGGTGTGCCGCGGCCAGTGTCTCTTCTCCTGGAGAAGGGTGACTGCAGCAGGAATTAGACCAAAGAAGCGCGGAATGGTATTTCCCTGCGGCCCTTTTTTGCATAAGGAGTTCGCCCTGAGTATTGAAAACAAATATAGAAAATGCTCTATGGAGTCGGCCTTGTTTGTGTGCCGCAAGCTTTTCCGCGGTGCCGATCTGGTTGTCATGCTCGTCTACGAGAATAATGTCGGTCATGTCCGCCCACCTGGATTCGAACCAGGGACCGCTTCCTTAAAAGGGAATTGCTCTACCAACTGAGCTATGGGCGGGTCTTGAATTTATAACAGACAAAGGTATGAAGCGCCATTTTGGTTAAAGAGGTAGATCTAATGCGAACGCACCCGGACCCGTTACGATCAGTGAAAGTGAAATACAAAAAAGGAGGATATAGGTGCTGGGTGGAAAGGGAACTATGGTCGGATAGTACCGGGCCGCATACGCGTGTTTGAGTCCAATCACTACTCCTAGGAGGGCAGCAATCTGAGTCCATGCGCCGACGAAGAGAAGGCCCGAAACAATCGCGATGATAAACGATACAAGCGACACCGCCCATACGGGAACGTGTCCCACAATCGGAATTCGCGTTACGGAAATGTGATGTTTTTTTTCAAGAATAAAACGAGCGGTGTAAGCGAAGTAGACCGAAAGCGCAATGCGTAGCAATGTTGGCGCGAGCGCTTTCAAAAAGAGCAGTTGGGGAAGAAGGGTCAACATAACGTCTGTTTTCATAAGCTTACCGCGTTAGCTGAATAGCGCAAATGAAATGGTCGTTATGATACTGTGAGAATATGCATGAAATGGCAGTCTTGTTACATAATGTGCGAAGCACTCACAATGTCGGCTCCATATTCCGAACTGCTGACGCCGCGGGAGTCTCTCATCTGTATCTTTCTGGGTATACACCACGGCCGCTTGATAGATTCAATCGACCTCAAAAAGATATTGCGAAAACAGCCCTTGGTGCCGAGACTTTTTTACCCTGGACGTATCACAAGACGCCGCAATCGCTTCTTAAGTCTCTTAAGAAAGAGGGCTGGGAAATTGTGGGAGTAGAGCAGGATCGTCGCGCTCGCCACTATCGAGATTTTAAGGCGTCGGGCAAATTAGTATTTGTTTTTGGAAACGAGGTCCGCGGACTCTCTTCATCTCTCCTGAATTTATGCGATGTTCTTGTGGAAATACCCATGCTCGGAAAAAAAGAATCACTGAACGTATCGGTAACTGCGGGGGTAATACTTTTTAACATTCAAAATAACGTTACGAAATCCTAGGTTCCACTTCACTCACGGTCGTGAGTGAAGTGGAACATCTCGCTGTGTAGGTCTAACTAATACGTAAGTACATCAACGGTGCGACCCTGTGCATCAAGCAAGCGAATTACATCGTGGGAGCGTCCCCATAATTGAACTCCAGAAGCGAGGTACAAGCGCCACGAATTGAGTGCGAAATCAGCGTCTGGCTTGTGGTGATTTACGCAACCGTTGTAGGAAAGTGCGTTTGCGGCAAAGGCCTTGCATGCGTTGGAGACATTTGCGGTTTGATTTGCTCCTGGGAAGTGGCAGGGAGGAATATTTTTTACATAATCAATGCAAGCTTCGCCATAGGTTTGCAGGTTTGCAGAGGTGACGGGAAGTTCATCGCCTGGAAACGGGCACGTCGCCTGAAGTTCGGGGGTGAAGGTTTGTAGTTCGGAAAGAAAACCTGTGCAAACGTTTTCTCGGAATGAAATGCCGACGGGAGAAGTTCCTGAAGAAATTATCGCCGAAGCTCCCGGCTGCATGGAGACAGGGATTACGTTATTTAATACGCCGTGCACGTAGGGAGATGCTGCCAGAGGGACCGCGACGCGAGCGCCACTCACGGCACTTTGAATGGTCCATCCTTGAAGGGATATTGCGCTGCTATTTCGATACTCCGATTGAATTTGCACGTATTCGCCATCGAGTGACGTTGCGCCGAAATCATGTCTTCCAAAAGTTATTTGACCGCGATACGGAGAAGGAGTACCAAATGTTTTTGCTTGCGACGGAGAAAGCGGGGCGAGGTCGTTGCCTGGTGACGGTGTGTCGTCGACGAGTGAGCTGAGATCTGCCGTTGGCACAAGAACGTCTGGCTGCCACGGCAACTTCAAAGAAGTTCCGGTCGCGCTTCCGGTAAAAAATGCTACGGGGTTTTGAAGTCCTTTTGCAACCGCAACTGCTCGTGAGAATCCGCCGGTTAAAACCCAAAAGAGGATAAAGATAGCGAGAGCACAAAACGCAAGGCCGACGAGAATACGCTGAACCATGGTGACATTATACGTGCTTCTGGTTCATGAGGGCGCGTAATTCCTCACGGGCAATTTGCGCATCACTCCAAGGGATTTTTTGTCCCCGAGTGCCGTATATCCAAGGATCAGTTCCTTTGCCCGTTATTAAAACCACGTTTCCAGGGCGAGCCGATTCGAATGCGGCGCGAATCGCTTCTCTTCGATCAAGAATGATGTGCGGCGTTTTTCCTTTCACTCCCGCAGCGACATCCTCGATTATTTTCATGGCGTCGTCATCACACGGGTCTTCATTGGTAAGAAAAACGTCATCGCAGTACGTTGCGGCAAGGCGGCCTTTTTCAGGGCGATTCCAAGAATCGCGACTGCCACCCATTGATCCAAGAACCGCAATTTTCCGCGCGTTGCCGTACGCTTTGTAGATTGCCTCGAGAGAGTCGGGGGTATGCGCGTAGTCAATAATGACTCTAAAAGTCTGGCCTTCCGAAATTTCCTCCGCTCGTCCCGGGATGTGTGTAACGGACGCGATGCCGTGCGCAATGTGTTCAGTAGAAATACCGAGGGCTTTTGACAGCGTTGCGGCAGCGAGAGCATTTTTTAATGAGAATTCCCCAGGCAATTTCACCTGGATTTTAGTCTCCTCGAACGTAAAATATCCGCCGTCGGCGCTTGTCTCGTACGGCACCTGCTCCTTCAAGGAAAATCCCACTGATTGTTCAACAGGAAGCGCTAAGTATCTTTCCGCTTCGGGATCTTCTTTGTTCGCGACCATAATGCGCGGGCGTTTTGAGGATTGCGCGAGGGCAAGACCCAAGCTAAATTTGGCGTTGGCGTACGCGTGCAGCGAGCCATGGGATTCGATGTGTTCGGGCGCGAGGTTCGTAAAAACGAGGGCGTTGAGAGAAATACCTCGATGCCGGTGCTGTCGCGCGCCTTCGGAAGTCATCTCCATCACTGTCGCGGTGCAGCCTTTTGAAACTGCTTGGGAGAGAAATGATTCAAGAAAAAAACGCCCGGGCATCGACATGCGCATTGTGTTTGGTTTTGAATCGTCCCCCACCTTAATTCGAATCGAATTTACAAGTGCTGTTTTATACCCCGCGGCCTCAAGAATCGCAGCGACCATTTCGGTAGTCGAAGATTTGCCTTTGGTGCCCGTGACGCCGATCACGAGTAATTTTTGAGAAGGGAAGCGGTAGACGACTGCTCCGAGCCACGCGAGCAAAAAATGGTAGATGGAATAAATAAATTTCATGCATTTCTGCCGCCCAAAAGCTTGAGCGCCTCCCGCAGCCGATCTTTGCTCGAAGAAAAGTCGGTCGATACCTTCCGAAGAGTGTCTCGTGCTTCTTGCGAAGAATAGCCAAGAGAGCGAAGTGCCTCGAGCGCCTCCTCGTCACCCTTTAGTGACGCTGACGACGCCTCGGCTGCGGCACCGACTTTATCGCGCAATTCCAAAACAATTTTTTCTGCCGTTTTTCTACCAATACCGGAAACTTTTGTGAGGTATTCTGCTTTGCTGCCTGCGATGGCACTTCGAAGTGTCTCGACTGAGGCGATGTCAAGAATGCCGAGTGCAGATTTTGGGCCAATGCCGGAAACCGTGCGTAACAATTCAAAAAACTTGAGCTCTTCTTCTGTTCCGAATCCGTAAAGATCGTGGGAATCTTCGCGAACCGCAAGATGCGTCCAAAACGACGCCGTGCCAGCGGGGGAGAGCCGCAAAAGCGCCTCTTTTGTGGTGTTTACCTTGTACCCGATGCCTCCCGTAAGGACGACTACATGTGTAGCGCGGACTGCTTTTACCTCACCTTCAATATATCCAATCATAGGTGTAGCTTACAGCCTTACGTCCCTAGCTTCTAGTGGGGAATTGCGTTTATGTCAAAAATCGTGTACTATCCCGCGCGATGGCAGATGCACCAAAAAACACGAAATTGGCCAACCGAAAGAAGTCGGGTCTCAAGGCTGTGCGCGTTTCAGCACGTCGCCGCGTCATGAATCTACGCCGCATGAAGGCAGTTAAGGATGTGGTCAAAGAGATTCGTAAGATGACATCGGGCACCGGCGAAACAGCAGCTCTCCTCTCACGTGCGTATCAGGCTATCGACAAGGCAGTGAAAACCGGCATTTTCAAAAAGAATACCGCCGCTCGTATGAAGTCGGGCTTGTCGAAGAAGTTTAAGTAAAGTCAAAACCCCTAGAAAGTGGCGCGCCCTACGGCGCGTTTTTTGTTTTTTACGAAGGTCTTGGAATCGGTCTAGGGCTTAGAAAAATGCCGTCGCATTTTTCTTCCGCTCGGCCCTGATTTCGCGACCCGTTCTGCATATTTCAACAAGGAGTATTTGTGGTCAGGAATATTTTCCTTGCCGTCGCAAGAAAAATTTCACGACCCTGGCTCGCGGTTTCGTCTGCTGACGAAACATCGCTCCGCCTGGCACATGTATCGAAAAACAGTGCGCAGGCACTGTTTTTCTATCATGTGCCCTCGGCGGGAATCGAACCCACATCACAACCTCCGCAAGGTTACGTCCTATCCATTGAACGACGAGAGCTTAAAAAGAAATGTAGCATAATTCGTTGTTTTTCCCCACTTTTATATTCATATGCATTGCGCCGACTCCCTCGCGGCGGGACAATAGAGCCATGTCACTTCTCCCTCGAAGGGGACTTTCTCGCGGCCAATCTATTCCCGCAATGCTTGTGTTTGTCGGCATTTTGGCTCTTACGGCGGTAAGCATTCAGACGACAGTGCCGATTGAATCTGTACCTGCGGCGGCAACTATTGCAGCGGCGGCAACTCCCTTTTGCGTAACCCTCAGTGGCCGAAAGGTGTGCGATAACAGTAAACCAATGGACGACGTCCTCGGCTGGGATCTTTTAATATTGGAGAATCTTAGAACAAACACAAAAGGAGAAGACGCCGGAGCTCAGGTACTGAAGATTAAGGTGTGTGATAAGCCCGAAGAGTCAAACCTAGAAGAGGCCAAGTACACTCCTTCAAAGTCACGCGCCGGGGAGATTCATAAAGGGGACCGATGTAATAGCGATGGCACACCAAAAAAGCCGTGGAAATCTTTCAAAGTAACCTGTTCTGCTCAGGTGGAAAATATTTCACAGTTCACGAAGATTGACGCCGAAAAAACATGCAGAGACGTTGCAGACGGCGCGGCAAAAATAGACGGTGCGGGGACAGTTTCATTGGACCAGCTCTCCTCTCAAGATAAGGCAAGGGTCAAAGGGCTTGTAGAACAAGTAAGGGCCGGCACTGTGAGCGATCAGGATGTCCAGACAGTACTGGCTCAAAATCCTGATTTACGCGATCCATTTGAAACCTTGACTCAGGCGGAAATTGACAAGACATCTGAGGCGGTCAAAGCAAAAGAAAGCGATCTTTTAAACCAGAAGAAAACATTAGAGACATTAGATGCTATGGCCAGTAATGGAACATGTGGGGCAAATGAATATTGTTCAGCCAGCGGACTTCAGGCACAAAAAGATAAAATTGCAGAGGCAGAAATTGCCCTTAATAAAGCTAATGTGGAGAGAGAGAATCTTAAGCGAGGTGCCACGGCTTTAGATCAAAATGATTTCGCTGATGCGGCGAAAGAATGTGCAAACATGAGTCCCGAAGATTGTCAGGCAGTGCGAATACGCAGACAGAGCGCACCCTGCAACGAGAATCCAAGTGGATGCGGCGCCGATATAGGAAATATGGCTGGCCGAGGAGGACAAACATTTGGTGGAGGATCGGGTGGTAATGTGTCGTCGCCGTTTGGCGGACAATGCGTTCAAAGGTATGTCTGCTCTGGAAATATGCTCTATTATCAGACACCTTCATACCAACTCGTCTCAAGCAGTCCTATTAATACGCAATCCTCCTGCCAGACGCAACCAATTCAGCAATGTCAGTATGGTTGCTTGAATATGAATCAGGGACAGCAGGGCGGGGGAAAGTCCTCGATGGGAATTTTAAATGCGGTCATGAGTGTGTTCAGCGCTTTTTCCGGCGGTAATTCTGCGCAAATGCCAAATCAAAATTTGAGTAACTCATGCGCGACTCAGCAGCAATCGCAACAGCAGTCGCAGCAACAACAAGCGCCAAGTGGACGCGGCAATGATGGGCAAGCGTGTCAGCAGTCCCCAGTGCAACCAGATCCTTCGCAGTGCTCATCGGGGTCGTGGAAACCGGTATCAGCATCTGGGAACGGATGTCTCACCGGGTATCAGTGCGTTCCAAATTCTGACTCGACGGGCGGACAGCCGGTTGCACCGAATGCAAAAATATCGTGTCAGCCAAAAAACGTCGACGCAGGAATGTCAGTCACCATAGCATTCTCATGCGGAAACTCTGACGGTAGTTCGGGGACAGGATTCGATACGAAAAATAAAACATCGGGAAGTGTGAATGCCGTGATCGATCCACCGAAAGATACGTCTGCCGCTACGTATTCGCTCACCTGTTACAACAAGGGGCTCAGCGCAAGTGAATCCTGCGACGTTCAAGTTTCTCGACCTGTAATTATTCTCGTGGCGAATCCAAAAGAGGTTAAGACTGGGGAGAAATCGACGATAGGCTGGGTAACTACGGGCATGAAGTCGTGTGTTATTTCGAGTCCAAACCAAAGCGATTTTAATTCACGAAACGCGGGCAATAAAAATGTGAATGGAGCCGCCCAGACTTCGCTCATGATTGGAACTTCAGAGTTTGATCTCGATTGCGAGACTCTTGGAGGAGGTTCGAAATCCGCTTCTACAACCGTGTCGATCAATTAAAAGCCAAAGAACTCGAGAATTTTGTGAGAGAGCGGTTCTTTCATTGGAACTTCTTCAGCATGTTCGCGCAAAAAGGTGCGTATTGAATCGGCGTCTTCGGTGTCGATTGGAATAATGAGATTTGGCGACATGAATTTGGTGGTGTCGATAAGAAGAAGGGGCTCCCCCTGCTCGTTCTCAACCCAAAATGAGATTATCTCGTCGTAGCGATGAAGTTCTTTGCCGACTCGTACGCCGCGTTCGGAAATCTCAAATTCCACAAGCTCGGGAGGGATGTTTGCGAGCATACCAATCGTTCCGGCAGCAAGAATTGCGAGTAGCGCAAACAGGGTGTCGTGAAAAATAATACTTGTGATAACGACGCACACGGTGACGACGCCAAGCGCCCAAAACCAATCGCCCCCGCGTTCGATATGATCGTGCTCGTACGCGCTCCATCGCAATGGCTGTTTGTCTGGCATGTTAAAAATCTGCGACGTTCGGAGTCGCGAATACAATTATTGTATCATCACTCTTTTCGATTGATGGGTGTGGGGCTAGAAAAAGAGTACAAAAAAAGGTATAACCTTGGGAAGCTTGAATAATGCAAGCAAACGGAGAGGTGGCTGAGTGGTCTAAAGCACTTGTCTTGAAAACAAGCGTGGGGCAACCCACCGAGCGTTCGAATCGCTCCCTCTCCGCAAAATAAGGAGTGCCCGCATCTTATTTTGCGGAGACGCCGCAACGTGTGCGGCGATTTTGTATAGCAAAATGGAGAGATTCGAAAGGCGGAGCGCGACGGCGCGAGCCGGGGTCGCACAAATTTTCAGCAGAAAATTATGTGTGACCGAATCGCTCCCTCTCCGCAATGATTTGCAAGGACGCAGGCAACGAGAATAATCAATCTCGGATATACTGAAACCACTGCCCGCTCATTGGTTTCTGGCATTGCGAACAGGTAAAATCATACAAACACTTCTATGTTAATTGCTCTTGAAAAAAATAATTCCGAAACATCGCCATTACGCCAGATGCTCAATAAGGTTCCGGAGATTACTCTCTACTTTTGGATCATAAAGGTTCTCTGCACGACCATTGGAGAAACCGCAGCAGATTTTCTTAACGTCAATCTAAATCTTGGCCTCACGGGCGTATCAATCATCACAGGAGTATTGTTGGTGATCATACTGTTCTTTCAATTCAAGGCGACAAAATACATCCCGGTTGTATATTGGTCAGCGGTCACCTTGGTAAGCGTCTTTGGCACACTCGTGACCGATAATCTCTCTGATAAAGGTTTGCCGCTTGAGACAAGCACACTTATCTTCGGGGTTCTTTTAGCGCTCACATTCTTAGGCTGGTATATCAGTGAGAAAACGCTCTCGATCCACTCCATTTTCACCAGACGCAGAGAAGCATTTTACTGGACCGCCATTCTCTTTACCTTTGCACTCGGCACTGCTACAGGAGACCTTGTATCCGAGGGCTTGGGAGTCGGCTATCTTAATACCGGCATTCTTGTCGCAGCTATAATCGCTATAACAGCAGTCGCATGGAGATTCCGCCTTAACTCAGTGCTCTCATTTTGGATTATCTACATTTTGACGCGGCCACTCGGCGCCTCCATTGGGGACTTACTCTCACAGTCACCAAAATATGGAGGACTAGGACTAGGGCCAACCGTTACGAGCTTCATTTTCCTTGGAGGAATTGTAGGCATTGTTACCTATCTCACCATCACGAAGCGAGATGTGATTGCTGCCGCGGCTGCAAAACAAACCGACGAGTCGAAAGAAAAAGGCGGCCTGTGGCAAAGCGCTATTGTGCTGGCTCTATTCGTGACTTTAGGAGGCACTGGATATCATATTCGCCATACAGCAATCGCAGCAGAAATTGCTGCTCCAACAAACATTTCGGGCAATGCCACCTCAGCACAGGAAGCATTTGTCTCATCGTTAGGTGATCTGTCAGTATTCCGAACAATCACACAAGACACTCTCGCTAAACTAAATACAGGAGATCAATCCGGCGCGACTACTCGTATTGGAGATCTTGAGTATGAATGGGACAACGCGCAGTCACGGTTGAAAGCCAAGAATGGAGCGGCGTGGACAAAAATCGACGGCGAGATTGATACGGTACTGCGCGAACTGAGAGCAGTCACCCCCAATCCTACGAGCGAAAGAACCGCACTCGAAGCCTTGATTACACTACTCCAATCGTGAAATTCTTTTGCCAACCATTCCGTAATCGTCCTCAAGTGCGCATGCCACCCTTTAGTAATGAATAAAATATTTCTTGGCGCACTGGTTGTGCTGATGGTTGCAATCGCGGCGTGGTTTCTGGTTCTTTCGCCGAACGGAGTTGGTGGACCGATGGACGGCAAAGTTTTAACTGTCGCAGAAAAAGCGCAGTGCGGCATTACTGCAGAAGTAACTGAAGGCCCGTATTATGTTTCCGGCACCAAGAAATTGGTGAATGGAGACCTGAACTACTCGCACTTGTCGGGAGACAAACTCACCGTCTCCGGCCACGTGTACGAAGGACTTGATAATACGAAACCCCTCAAAAATGCGAAGATAGAAATTGGCAAGCGGACAACGCTGGCTCGTATCACCCAAATTCAAATGGTGCTGTTTCTAAATATTCAGACTCAGAGATAGCTCTACGTGGATATGTAACAACGGATGCAGAAGGGAAGTACATGTTCACGACAGTGTATCCCGGGCAATATTCCGGGCGCACGCGCCACATTCACATAAAAGTAAGCGCCGATGGTTTTAGCACGCTCACAACACAGCTCATTCTTTCGCTTTCTGGGGATGATATTTCTTTTGACGACGACACAGTTTCAAAAGGACTCCCGACATGTCATCTTCTTTCCGTTGCGGGAAAAGAGATCGCAACGGCAGTATTTGATTTCCGTCTGCTGCATTAGCCGTTCAAAGGTGTCCGCGCGCTCACACTGTTTCGGCACTCTCTGAGAAAAAGATATTTTTTGCGGAAATGCCGGATTTGGCGAGACGCTTGCGGATGTAAGCCTTCATCGGCGCAGGGCCTTTGAACGAAACTATCTTTTTCCCGTCGATTATTTTCCAGGCGCCAGCACGATTGAGGACGTCGATTTTATTTATTACCAGCTTAGTTACACCGTTCATTCGTGCCGCTTTTTCAAGAAGAGCGAGATTTAACCAATTGCACTGACGTGCGCGGCCCGTGGTTGCGCCGTATTCTTGGCCGATCTCACGAATTTTTGCAAACAAGGGCTCGTTTTTTGGTTCAAACTCTTTTTTCCCGACGTAGGTTTCGTATGCTTTTGCTACACCCCATACATCGCGTACGGACTG
>JAYTPG010000071.1:0-3070 GCA_043747375.1 Candidatus Kaiserbacteria bacterium
ACACTCACACAATTTCCCAAGGAAACAAAGATTACTATCTTTCTGCGCATACAAACCAACTTACCACAAACCATTCGCGGCATGTTTTTCAAACTCGTATACGGCCAGCCGTCGCAGACGGTGATTGAGCGGAAATCTTACGAAGGAGCACTGGAACATTTTAACGTAGGCATACGAGAAGTTGCTTCAAATTTTCCCAACGTGCGCTTACTTAATCCTACTGACATGTTCTGCCATGGCGACGATTGTTTCATGGGTGATTCAGAAGGATTTTATTATGCCGATGATTCGCATCTCTCGACATATGGAGCTATGCAAATCATTCTGCCGCTTTTGTTAAATGCGGATAAGTATTCACAAAAGAGATGAGGTATGTACCGTGCGCATTACCATTCGATCTGAAAAATGCACCGCATAGAACCCTGGGCGAAATTGCCCTCTGCTCGCTTGCATTTTGACTCGGGAATGCCACTAGGTTTGATTCTGGAGCCGACGTCCGGGATTGAACCGGAGACCTCGTCCTTCGCTTACACCTCCCCTTTATATATCCGGGAGGGCTAGACTGTATCTTTCTCCGACTTAGGAGACCCTTGTCAGTCGTTCGGGCGACAGAAAACACTGACGCCACGGTCTTGTCCTTTTCAGGATTTTAACCGTTATTCGGGATTCATTCAGACATTACTGTGTGAATGGGCAGGGGTTTACGACCCACCAAGGACGTGCTCTACCAACTGAGCTACATCGGCTTTTTGCGCATCGCCTCTTCTTCGATGGCACCGCAGATAATATCACGGAGCTTTCTGTTGTTGAAATAGATAGTGAGGACTCCGTATTTGGTTTTATTACGATAATTTCCTACACCGCGGTACGGTGTAATGATAATTTTTGGGTAGAATTGAGTACGGGGCACTTTTAAAGTGCGCGTCCAGTATTGCAAAGTGGCCTCAGTGTTCATATCGCTAAATATCTGGAGTCCGAATCGCAATCTTTTTTTCTCGATCCCATAGAAGGTGATGAGAAACTGAATAAACTTGCAAATTAAGTGGGGGTCAGTATTACCTAATTTAATCGAGGTTTTACTTGCCTTTGTTCCCTCACCCCAATACAGCCCAACACCTAAACCGTATAACACGCCCTCCTCAACTGTTCTTGGTCCTCGGACCGAAAACGGATCGCCTTTCGGATTCCATTTCTGATAGAGTGCGTCACTGATTGATCGTTTTTGGATTCCAAACCTAGAAATCCAGTAATTGACCTTATGCTCGGAGCATTTTAGTTGGCGGGCAATGACGGAGGATGATAATTTTTTCTCAACATACAGACCTGTGAGCGTGTCTCTTGATAACATTAGAGTAATGTATCATAAAGATTTTACACTACCATATACTCGGACAATTCTCTCTGGAGGGACTCGAGGTTTTCATCGGTTATTTGCAATGGGTCAAAGTGGGCGTATGAAACGAGTTGGAGCTCTAGCTCAACCGCCTTCCCTAGCAAGAACTCAAATCTATCATCGTGAGTAAGCGGACGGATTCTTTGAGTTCGTAAAGATGCGCGTTCTCGAGCCTCTCGAAACCTTTCCGCGACGCTCATGATTCCATGCGGAGCAACCCGCGAATCGCCATATTGAAATATCTTCAGCTCTTCGCTTCCTCGATCCACAATACTCTCAAGATTTGAGAAGCCGCCGGACCCCATAAGTGTAATGATTTCTCGAGAGAGGCCGACGTCGCGCGCAATGGCGTCGCGCGCAACATGCTCATCATTTGAGTATTTTTCGACAAAATCTGATTTCACTTTCTCCCAGTATTCCACACCCTCGGGCTCAAAAAGATCGGGCATGAGAGAAATCTCAGACTTGATGATGTTTCCCATGTCATGAAAAAGTCCTGCGAGAATTATTTTCTCCCGGTCTACGGTGTTACCAAAGTACTCAGCGACATACAGAGCGACACTTGCTACCCGAATTTGGTGCAGTTGGAGTCCCGCGGGAATCTTATAATCGCGGTATATGTCGTTGAGACGTCGCATGGTCTATTTCTCAAGCTCCGCGAGCTTCGCCGATAATGCTGTTTTCTGCATGGGACCTCGCTGGTGAAAGACTATCTGTGCCTTGCTATCAATGAACAGAGTTTCCGGCATCGCATACCCGTTCACGCTTTTATAGAGCGCATCGTTAGGATCCAAAAGAAAATGCACCGAGTCCTCAGTGCCGAGTTTATCGGTAAACGCTTTCGCGTCGCCAAGTGGCTCGCCTCGATTTACGGCGACGACTTCAATTTTTCCTCCCATTTGTTTTTTCATCTCGGCAAGATTTTGTAATTCTTGTGCGCAATACGGGCACCACGAAGCCCACATAAATACGATCACATGTCCCGCTCCGAACTGAGATAACCGAACTTCATTGCCCGCATAGTCTTTAAAAACCTTTCCGTACTCTGTGTCTATTTTCGCGGGAGCGGGACGATGCGCCTGAAGAAAGAGTGCGATCGCGACAATAACAAATGCCGCACAAAGCAACGCGATGGATATTTTTTTGAATTGCGAAGAGTGTGGTACGTACATACGTGAGTTACCCAGTCCAATTGAATAGCATGATACTGAAATCCGCAAGGTTGACTCCGCCGTCTTGATTTATGTCTGCGACGGCGTCGTCAGTATTCCAATACGAGAGCAAGATTGAAAAGTCTACAAGATTCACTTTTCCATCGCGATTAAGATCAGATCGATTTGTGCCGGCCACTGCACTCTCTCCTACTCCGAGAAGAAGCGGCTTACTCATGTTGCTCTCCCCGCTTTCCCCCATACGCAAACGCGCCTGTACGACGAACGAGCCTTTGGAAAAAGAATTTCCTGGAATAGTGACGCTCCACGAACCCGGCCGTGTTGATTGCATGCTCGAAGACGTCGCCGTATATTTTTTGACTTCACTTACTTTGGTATTCCCTTTCTGCGGAGTAACGAAAAGCTCGACAAGTGCGCCTGGGGCGGCTGAACCTTGCGCAATTATGTTGTCGCCAAGAGCTACCGAGGACTTTGGTAATTCGAGCGTCGGAGAAAGAATGATGTC
>JAYTPG010000072.1:0-7433 GCA_043747375.1 Candidatus Kaiserbacteria bacterium
GCTAGCGACTTAAAGAAAGAGAGTCCGACATTTTACGATCTTGAGCATTCTATACGTAATGTGTCTAAACAAAATTGAATGCCCTACGCCTTGTAGATTCGCTTGCAGATCATTTTCTGGACTCGGGTTCAATTCCCGACACCTCCACATCGGTATATATTATTCACGTTCTTCCATGTTCCGTTTTGCGCGTCTTAACGGATTGGAGGTTCTACTGTGGTCGCACAAGCTGTATGAAGCTTTTGCTAGACTTGGTATAAAAATACTGCCTAGCGATTTCTCGTTAGGCAGTTTTTTAGGCTAAACTTTTCACTTTTTCTCAATCAACATCACGGGACGCCCGTCGGGATCTGCGATGTAGACAAATTTTGCATCCCCCATATCCCTGACATCCATAGCTGCTTGAATGCCAAATCCCGCTACGACCTTGAGAGCTGCTTCGATGGAATCAACATTAAGCATTAGTGCGTCCTGCGAAAATGCAGGCGAGCGTATATACACTTCCATCACGCACTCGTCAGACATCGGCCCGACTTCGTGATGAATTGGACCTCCGTGCTGATGCTCGTTCGCGCGAAGGCCAAGCTCAGCATAAAAACGAGCGGTCTCTTGGCGATCTGCAGCTCGCAGAATGAAACCTGCTACAGTTGTAGCCATTTGGAACTCCTGGGTTCAACTTCACATCTGAAGCCACTAAACAGGAAAAGAATCTTATATGCAAGCTGGAATTAAAATCTATAGGTTCTACTAAAGTCCCGCGATCTGGACTAGACAACCATTCGCTCACATGTTTTTGCAAATTCTACAAAAGCGTTTATATGCAGCATATTTTCGTTATGCTCGAGAGAGGTTCTAACGTCATTCATTAGACTCCACTCGATTCGGCCAATAAAATGACCGCACTCGTGGTAAGCCACCACGACTCGCAAACCGCTCAACACTGGGCGGTTTTGTGTTGCCGAATCGAGTGCCCCGAGCGATTCGACTGCGCTGCCTGCAAGCGAGAGTCGAATGAGCGTTTTTTGTTTATTTCCCTCCCCGCCTCCGCAAGAATCTCCGCTCTCGTCCGTCATTGATATACTGCACATATGTACGAGAAGGCAACGTTAAAATTAAAACTCTTTGGGTACCTCCTCATAAGCGCGGTTGTTTCCCTTGCACCAGCGCCCGGCCTCATCACCCTTACCGTTCCCGACGATGAGCCAGGTTCGCAGGCTCTCACCATTCCGGATTACGTACATATCGCAAAGCGCACGTCGAAAGATTCGTACCACCAAGTAGACGTATTAATGAGTGACTTTCGGTTGACCCCTACCGGACTGCGGGTTAGCGATCTTTTGGTTTTTAAGTCCCGCTCTAGACAAGAACATCCCCTGTATTATTTCTCAATTCGAGCTCCGCCAGTTGCATCACGCTCGTAATAGGTTCCATTATTTCCTCAAAAATTAATTCGATATGACAACAAAAGAAATGATTAGTGGCGCACTTGTTGCAGGAATGCTTTTGACTGCTCTTCCTGTGTTCGCTGAGACATCGGGCACTACGGCAACACAAGCATCTTCGACAAATGCAGCAAAAATTACTTGTGTGGGTACAGCAGTGAACACGCGCGAACAAGCAATTAATACTGCAGTAACGGCGTACGCAACCGCACTTACGTCTGCATATAGCACACGAGCCAATGCACTTCAGCAGGCGTACACGCAAACAAACACCGCGAGTTTGAAATCGGCTATAAAAACAGCGTGGTCAACATTTAGCGCTTCCCTAAAGACCGCGCGTAAGTCTTGGCAAACGGCACGCAATTCTGCTTGGACAACCTATCGCTCTGCGGCAGCGACATGTAAAGCTCCGGCAGGAACTGGAGATGGAAGCAACTCCCTATTTGAAACTTCGGGTAATTAAGACCGAGGCGAGAGCGAAAAACCCCTAGTACCGTTTCTAGGGGTTTTCTCTTTACTTCCCCTCCTCAATATTCCCCGGATTCAAAGGGCTCAACATTGGCTCATTTGGGAGTCGCCCTTCTATCACCACACCATTTTTCTTTTCTATCTCTTCGATTTGGAGCGCCATCGCGCGTGCGATTTGCTTGGAAAGCGGGAGCGGGAGCACGTAGGTAAACATCTCGGTTCCTGACTGCATAGTAAAATTAAGCAGCCCGTTCAGAATGCGCATGTGCGCCTTGTCGACAAACACTTTTCCCGGTCCAGCATCGAAATCAAATGGTTCATCCATGCATCCACTTTACACCCTTTCCCCTTTTCGCGACACCGATATACTTAGTAGGTATGATTGATTTTGAACACGAAGAATGGCTCGAGAACCAGAAAAAGAAGAGCGGACATAAAATTTCTCCCTCGAAGCCGCCAAAGGATACGCCACATAAAAAAGCGCACCGCCCGGACGACGATGTTGAGTGGCTCGGAAACCATGGTGGCGAGAGGGATATTTAGCTCACCTTTTTCAGCCTTTTGAAACTCATCTCCTGTGGGCCATAGACGTAGGCCGCTACTTGATACTGCTGAAAGATAAACGTGACCGTGTCTTCATTTATCACAAACGAACTGAAATTCTCAGGATTGGTGTCTGCGCCTTGAGCGAAAAATCCTTCGCCAAATTTCTCTTTGAATTGGAGCGAGCTTTCTCTCGAAATATCGGCGACTGATTTGCCGAGAAGCAAAAGAACATCGTCGAGTGAGAGCACTTCACCCGTGGTGCGATTAAAATTTACTCCACTGTAAATAGTCATGGGATGAGCGCCGCCAGTGTATTGCGAGAGTATGAGGCGCACGCTTATGATGTCGGGTCCGATGTAAACGGAGTCATAAAAACCATCGAGTGTATTTTGCGGGGTCGCAGAATCATGAGGATTTTGCGGCAGCGCTTTGATTTCGCCCACCGCCTCTTCGATTCTCTTTTGTATCTGCGCATCGATTGCTGGCTCGCCAAATTTCGGGTAGTCGACGTGAATTGAATAGGCTGGCGTAGCCTCGCTAATCGTCGAAGTCGCTACCGACATCGCGGGCGAGCGATGCACATCCCCCACCCCCTCGCTAAAAGAAAAAAATGCGAGCGCTCCAAGAAACGCCACTGCTACGATACCGATAATAAATACTTTCCACATAATAGTTAATGCCAACTGAACTGAGATTTTATAACCCTATCACACGACGCGAACCTTCGGGACCGGAATTATGAACTTTGTTCCCTGGGCTCGAAGCGCTCTCTCTTTATGCAAAATGCTCGGCGCATAATTCCATGCGAGAAGCAGGAGATAGTCCGGGCGTTTACTAAAGAGCATGTCCGGTGGCACAACGGGAATGTGTGCGCCCGGCGTAAATGTCCCCTGCTTCAAAGGAATAGTGTCGGTGATGAAATCCAAGTGTTTTTTCGTAATCCGCATGTAATTCAAAAGAGTGTTCCCTTTTGCTGACGCGCCGTAGCCGGCGATAGATACTCTTTTCTTTTTTAAGGTGTCCAGGAGCTTTCGTAACTCTCGCTTATTCTTTTCGACTTTCGGCACAAATCGTGCGTATGCGGCAATCGAATCCAGGCCGAGGCGTTTCTCACGGGAAATAAGCTTCGCGACGCGTGCGGAAGGCTTCCCTTTTTTCTGAATATAAAATCGTAGAGATTCACCATGGATAGGGACCATCTCTACGTCGGCGACGACAAAACCGAATTTCTCCGCGAGACGGCGCATCGCATGCAATGAGAAATACGAAAGATGTTCGTGATATATCTGATCGAAACCGCCGTCACCAATGAGATTTCCCACCCAATGCGCTTCCGCAACAAAAGCGCCGTCATCTCGCAAGAGAATTTGTATGCCTTTAAATACATCGTCGATGTTGTCGATGTGCGCAATAACGTTATTCGCAAAAATAACTTTAGCCTGCCCATGCTCTGCGACGATTTTCTTAGCCACGCGCTCACCGAAGAAATCCAGAACGGTCTTCACTCCTCTTTTCGCCGCCTCAGCAGCGGCAGTGTTCGCCGGGTCAACGCCAAGAACACGCGTGCGATCTTGAATATGTGAAAGAAGTACGCCGTCGTTACTGCCAATTTCCACCGCAAGGTCATTTTTCTGAAGATTGTAGCGTTTTGCTATGTCTTCGGCTTCTTTTTGAAAATGCTCGATTAAAACCGGCGAACCAGAGGTCAGATAGTGATATCCACTAAAGAGCACTGACGGGTCAACGACGTGCCCCAGTTGAACAAGAGAGCATTCGGGGCAGAAAACCAACTGCAATGGATACGTAGCGTCACGTGTCGTGATTTTGCTCGGTTGCACAAAAGCGTTCGCAAGAGCCGTCGACCCCAGGTTAAGTATTTTTTTGAGTTTGCGATTTCCACAGACACGACATGAGTTGCGACGATGATAGTGCATGGCGTTGACGTTGTGAGAGTAATACAGCAAAACCAATAAGTTATCAACAGGGAGTCTTAAAAAGACGCCCGCGAATTCCTATTTTTGCAACAAGGAAATACATAAGTATCAAAAATACGCCCAGAGAATACCGAATACTCTTGCCGAGACTGGCTCCCCGCTTTTCGCCGCTGTACCGCGTCTCTACCGGGACCTCTGCAAATACAATCTTCTGGAACGCAGCCTGGGCAATGAGTTCGAAACTAAAAAGATAGTCATTTGAATTCCCTTCGTACTGCACGCTCTCAAGAAGATTCCGGGTGTAAACACGAAAACCTTGGTGCAAGTCGTGGCACGGTATGCGCAGCACGGCCCGCGCCAACCAATTAAGAATGATTATGGGCAAATATTTCCAGGCGTACATGCCGCTCTCAAGCGGCTTTTTTGTGTCGTAAAACCTGTTTCCAAGAACAAAATCCGCACCCTCTTCGATTTTTTTAAGTGCGGGCTCTATTGCAGAAGCTAGATATTCTCCATCAGGGTGAATGTCGACAATTACATCAACACCTTTTCCTAACGCAATTTCAAGGGCCCGCTTCATGTTCCCTCCGTAGCCGAGCTGTCTCTCGTTCTGATACGTGTCTATGCCAAGCCGCTCTGCAAGTTCGTACGTGCCATCTGGAGATTTGTCGTCAACCAAAATAATGTCGTCGAAAAATTGTTTTGGGATGGTTTTGTAAAACGCCTCCAACGCCTTTGATTCGTTGTAGGCAATCATCACCAGGGCCACGCGTTTTTTCATGATCTCCATTGTGCCATCCTTTCCAAAATGTTGCGCGCTCCGATAGCGGCAAACATGAAGAAAAATGGGAAAATGTGCAATAGGTACCGACTCATATCAAGCCCTGCAGGATTGATACCGGCCGAGAATACGAGACTCATGCCGAATAGGGAAATATAAAATAACCACCAGGGCCATAAGCGCCTCCATGCGAGCCCCAAGATAGTTAGTATGTAAATACTGAGCCAAAACATTTGCCCCGCACCCAATAAGAGCGCAATCAGGGCACCCGGTAAGCGCTTGTATACACTCGGCAATTCAGATGAAAGCACGTCATTGAAAAGATAGTCGTATCGATCGGTCACAAGACCATATAGAGAACGCTTGGCGTACACGATAGCAAAGCCAACTGGATTCTGCGCTATCGTTTCAAAGAAAGCTTTTTTGTACAGTGGCGTGTATTCGAAACCAAATCGGTGAAAGTCATCTGGTCCAACATCTGGTTGGGATACCGGCACAACTGGTAGTTTGTAGGTATGTGCAAATTCACTCAATGGGAAGCCGTAGAACAAATACCAGCCAGCGCTCGATAGTGACCAGGTATTAAAAACAGCTTTGTTTCGAAGTGACCAGGGTGCTAGTACGACGAGAAATAATGTGAGCGCAATAGCTATTTTTTTTATGATGCCGCGAGTCGCTTCATCCGATATATACAACTGATATATACACATCGCAACAAACAGCGGCATGAAATAAAGGGCAATCGGTCTCGTTAGCGCGGCAAATCCGAGTGCAAATAATGATGCATTCTGACACCGTTGAACAAGAAAATAGACTGCCAAAATTACAAAAAATGCGAAGAAACTGTCCGACATCAGTAACCCACTCCAGTAAATGGACATTGGTTCAATACTCGCGAGCACCGCAGATGCAAGTGCGATTCCGCGCGACTCGCTGAGCATGAGCGCTACTCGGTATATAAGCACGATAGTTATCGCACAAATAATGTCTTGGGCGAGAACGATACCGAATAGCGGTACATGCAAAACCATGAGACCTGCAATAAATAATGGATACAGCGGCGTGTGATACGCTTCCGGATAAAACGGGGTAGCGACCGCGATGCTAAAAATATGACTATGTAGGAGGTTTAATGCTGCCTGGTAATAAAAAGCCTTAGCATCTGAGAAAGAAATAAATCCATGCGCACCTGCTGTAATTTGTATCGCGATCGCATATAGTGCACGAATTACAAAAGCACCTCCGAATATATATGCCTCGGTTCTATTACTTTTTTCGAGCATACACGAAAACACTTGTGCCAAACGGTAACGAGAAACGAGGCATGAAGCGAGATTCTAACTTTACCCACTCAAAAAATATTCTATCAATCCATTTCGGCATCCCAAACGCGGAATATCCCGCTTTTCCAGTTCCTCTTCGAACAATAAACGCGGGAATAATAAGCATCATGTTCCAATATGATGCATATTGAATTTCAAAACCTGCTTTTTCTAATACAGAAATAATATGTGCTTTGTTATAGCGACGATGATGCATTGCGAGAACGTCTAGCTCGCTCCACAAGCTCATAAATGCCGGTACGGTGACAAATACATGCCCTCCTCGCTCCAATAACTTGTGCGCGGATTTTAGGAATCCCAGATCATCTTCAACGTGTTCAACTACATCAAAAAAGGTAACGAGAGTAAATTTTTCAGATTCTTTTTGAACTAAATCATTGAGATCCGTTGCATCAAGTAATTCATCACACATTTCTTTGCAACGTATTCGTGCCTCGGGATCAGGCTCGAGTGCGGCAACATGACCGAATGGTTTTAGCGAAGGACACATGGCACCATATCCTGCACCGACATCACATATCAATTCATTCTTAGCTTTGAAATACTTCAACACTCGTTGAATCGCAAAAATTCTAGCGTGATACCACCACGTGCCCTCGGCGTCGTGTATTGCTTTAAAAGCACGTTCCTGCATGAATCTGTGAAGTAGTTGGGTAGTAGCCTCAGAAAGGATACTGTTTACCTGCTCCGGAGTTATATATCTGACTGAAATCATTGGCTGACAAGCCAACATTCCATACCCCCACTTCGTCAATTGACCCACCAAACTGTTCGTGATCATCCTGGAATCTATTGAAGCCAATTGACCCCAAGAGATTACAATCATACGTAACGGACGTCCCAAGAGTTACTACACCATCTGCAACTCCGTCAACGTAAAATGAATACGTATTTCCATTCTGCGAAACTCCAACATTAT
>JAYTPG010000073.1:0-2642 GCA_043747375.1 Candidatus Kaiserbacteria bacterium
CTTGGCGCACTTTGCTCAACGGGAGGCGGGGCAAAGCTGTGGTTCGTTTTGCTTGTCCTTTATACCGCTTTCGTCGTGCTTCTATCATTCCAGAAGTTTGAGGCACCGACTGTAAAAGAGTGGAATATTGTCTTGATACTCGGCGTTTTCTTAGGGCTACTTGTATTTTGGTATATGTCCGCGCTTTGCAGAGCAGGATTCTGGACTCCGATTCTAGCGACCCTCATTGCAACTGGCGGAGTGATTTACACGGCAATTCAACCGGTGGTCTCTGCCGATACACTGCTTCTTAAACCAGGGGAGGCTGATGAGTCAAAGTAGTTTTGGAGTTTTGGAGTTTAGTGAGCTATAATCGTCGGATTGCGGGTATGGTTCAATGGTAGAACATTTGGTTGCCAATCAAATGACCCGGGTTCGATTCCCGGTACCCGCACATAAAACAGTAAACCCGAAAGCATGTCTTTCGGGTTTTACTGTTTTTGCGGATATAGGGAATCGAAAGAGGGCCGCGCGAATACACATGGTCAGGCGTTCAATTTGCGCCGTCGCGCAAATTGCCGCACGACGCTGCCTCGCGGTTGCTCGTACGCGCGCATCCATCGCTCCGGCTAGCACAAAAGCAGAAAACCTGGCAGGGCAGGTATTTCTGTCTTATGTGCTCCCGCCAGGATTCTCTCCTTACAGGAGCAGTACACCTTTGCGTTTTTCTCACGACCTGAAGGCCGCTCAAAAACATCGCAAAGGTCTTCGAGTCCTGGTCGCACAGTGCGAAGGCACTGTGCTCGTCCTCACTTGCTACGCAAGTGCTCCCGCCAGGATTCGAACCTGGAATAGCAGTTCCGAAGACTGCTGTGATATCCGTTTCACCACGAGAGCGTCTCGCTATCATACTCATGATTCGCTCGCTCGCAATGAATCGACTACAATAGCGCGATGTCGCCTCACCTTGAGGTTCCCGAAATTATTCTCGCGCTAGCTAAAACTCTGCAACAAAATTCCTTCGAAGCGTACCTCATCGGCGGATGCGTACGCGACCTTTTGTTAAAGAGAGAACCAAAAGACTGGGATATAACAACGAACGCAACACCCGCGGAAATCCAGAAAATTTTCCCTGACTCCTTTTATGAAAACACGTACGGTACCGTGGGCGTGAAAACCGCTTCGGAGGACAGTCGTTTGAAAGTAGTTGAAATAACTCCATATCGTGTCGAGAGCGGGTACTCAAACGCCCGGCATCCGGATCAGGTTAGCTTTAGCAAAAATCTATCCGATGACTTACGTCGACGTGACTTTACCGTAAACGCCATCGCGTATGACCCGATTTCTCACGCTCTGGTTGACGAGCATGATGGTCAAGAAGATCTAAAACGACGCGTAATTACAGCAGTAGGGGATGCAGACGAAAGATTCCGCGAAGACGCGCTCCGAACTCTTCGGGCCATTCGATTTTCTGCGGAGCTCGATTTCGCGATCGAAGCAAAGACAGCTGGCGCAATCGCAAAAGACAGCGCGCAACTGGAAAAAATATCTCGCGAACGGGTCCGCGACGAGCTTGTAAAAATAGTTGCGAGTCCGCGCCCAATGCAGGCTCTGTATGTGGCTCAAAAACTGGGGATTTTAAAGTACATTATTCCTGAGCTTGAGACCGCTGTAGGGGTAGATCAAAATCAGGCCCATTCGTTTGATGTCTTCGAGCATCTCCTGCGAAGCATGCAACATGCGGCGGACAAGGGGTGGCCTTTTGAAATTCGTCTCGCGGCGCTCCTGCATGATATTGGAAAGCCCGCGACACGGTGGTGGTCAGATGAAAAAAAGGATTGGACTTTTCATGGCCACGAAGTGGTGGGGGCAAAGATGGCAAAGAAAATCCTTCGGGATCTGCATTTTTCAAATGAAATTATTGATACCGTCACGAGCCTTATTCGGTGGCACATGTTTTTCTCCGACCCCGACAAGGTAACCCTCTCGGCCGTACGTCGCATCATCGCCAATGTTGGCACAGAACATATTAACGACCTCCTGAATTTGCGTATCTGTGACCGCATAGGGACTGGCCGGCCCAAAGAACAACCGTTTCGCCTCCGCAAATACATGTCTATGGTAGACGAGGCTATGCGCGACCCAATTTCGGTAAGTATGCTTATGATAGATGGCGGGAAAATAATGGCACTAGGACAAAGTGCTGGCCCAAGAATCGGGTGGATACTGCACGCACTTCTTGAGGAAATACTTGATGCACCAGAAAAAAATACCGAAGAATACCTAAGCAATCGAACACGGGAGCTCATGTTTCTCAAAGACGACGATTTAAAAAAACTTGGCGAAGAGGGGAAAGGCAGAAAGGAGGAGGAGGAGGACACAGCGGTTCAAGAACTACGTAAAAAACATCACGTGTCGTGAGGCCAAGCCCCACTCCTTGAGAACTCTCGATTCTCAACATCCCTTGTAAACTCGGGACTGCTCTCCGACACGGGAAACTGCCGTTTCCCGACTCCCTCCCACGCGCCATTGGATGCCGCGCCCATCGTAAAATTACGATAGCAAAAAGCCGCCCCGTTTAAGGGCGATCCTTCTTCTCTCTTGTGAGAAGCATCGTCCTTTCCGAAGCGGCTTTAGTACATCTTTTTTGTTTCTTACTTTCT
>JAYTPG010000074.1:0-2795 GCA_043747375.1 Candidatus Kaiserbacteria bacterium
CACATCGTCTATATGATACGGAGTCACTGTGGGCACGAGGCTACTTTGTATACACCATCGGACTCGATGAACACCTCATACGTCGGCATGTGAAGCATCAACATCATCACAATCAAACAGATCAACCGAGTCTCTTCGACAAGCTACTGAAGTAATTACCAAAAGCCGCTCTGCCGGCGACGCCGGCAAACCCAACGCCACCGGACCTCAGTCCGGGAGTCGTTTACTTTCTGAGCTTACCGATCTTTTAGTGCCTTTATTTTTGGCTCGAGCTTCTTTGCATATTCATATATATAATACGCACTCTTCGTTGCATCGGCGTCGCCACCGGCCTCCTCTGCTTTTTCAAGATTCTCTTTTCTCTCAATCCAGCGAATTATTTCTTTAAGTTTAATTTCCGCATCTTTAATCTCCCATTTAAATTTACCCCAATCCCAAGAAGAAGAATCCATATCAATATATTATGACGCACGGGAACGTATCTCTGCCTGCAGTCTTGTGGATATTTCACTGATCGACAATGCGCCGATCTTCCCGGCGCGGCCTTCCAAGGTTGCCGTCTTGTCGTTTACTTCCTGATCGCCAACGACGAGCAGGTAGGGGACCTTTTCCATTTTGCTAGCCCGAATGCGCTTACCCAGGGAATCGTTTTCATCAGTTTCGGCGCGAATACCCAATGAACGCAATTCAGCCAAGATCTCGTTTGTGTACGCAGAATGCTTTTCAGAAACAGGCAGAATTTTCACCTGGACGGGAGAGAGCCAAAGCGGGAAGGTGCCTGCGTATTTCTCGATGAGGAACGCCATGATGCGCTCGATAGCACCAATTGATGAGCGGTGAATAACGAATGCCCGTTTTTTCTCGCCGTCGGCGCCGGTATAGCCAAGGTCGAATCGGTCCGGCATACAAAAATCGTATTGCACGGTAAACGCGGTATCTTCTTTGCCATTTACATTTTTCATTTGAATGTCAATCTTTGGTCCGTAGAACGCGGCTTCATCTTTTGCTTCTTCGAATTCGCCATCTCGTTTTTGAAGTACTTCGCGCAAAAGTCCCTCGCTCTTTTCCCATGCCGCATCGTTTTTGTAATATTTCTCGGTGTTACCCCGATCGCCAAGAGAAAGTCGATAACGGTAATCAGTCCCGTATGCGAGTCCGAATACTCCTGCGACGTATTCGATAAGTTCAAGCGCCTTGCCAGCCTCATCGGCGGCTTGCTCTTCCGTCGCACAAATAATATGCGCATCAGAAAGACAGAAGGTGCGGACGCGCTGAAGACCCATCAGTTCACCCGATTGCTCATAGCGATACAGTTGAGCCAATTCAGCAATGCGTATCGGCAACTCGCGGTAACTGTGTGGTTTCGAAAGGTAGAGTTCAAAATGGTGCGGGCACGTCATTGGACGAAGCATGAATTCTTCATCATCAATAACGATCGGCGCGTACATTGAGTCTTTGTAGTGTGGGTAATGGCCTGATTTTTTGAAGAGGTCGAGTTTAGCGATGTCGGGTGTGTGCACATGGCTGTAGCCACGTTTTATTTCCTCGTCGACAATGAATCGCTCAAGTTCGCGTTTGATTGCCGCCCCTTTGGCGGTAAAGAGGGGCAGTCCTTTTCCGACGGTGTCTGAGAAGGTAAAAAGATCGAGTTCCTTTCCAAGTTTTTTATGATCCCTATCCTTCATTTCATTTTCGTCGGACATAGTGGCAATCCTAACAAACCTCGTTGAGCCTGCAATGGTCGCGTATCCCTAAGTGGCGAGAAAAATATGGACATCCGATGTCCGTATTTTGTGCCGCGAAGGGGGTTGGCAACAGCTATGATACTTGCAATGAGGTGCCGAGAGTGTTCTTGAGCGCAGATGTTTCCAGGACAGGAGGAGAACTTGTTTTGAAGCTCGATAAATTCAGAACTTTAGAGTGTTTTTGCCTTGTCCACCATAAAGCTTGGCTGACCGTTGCGGTCCGAGAACTTCCCTTTGAGGAGGATGCAGGTGCCGGGAACGAAGACGGCCGGGTATTCTTTGAGGGTTCGAGGAAAGACAACTATTTCTACACTTGAAGATTTATCGGCAAAGAGGCCAAAGAGCATTTGTTCACCGTTTTTGGTTGCAATCGGTTTAGTGTTTTCCAGGTAGCCACCGATGACGGTTTCAATGCCACGAGGAAAACTTTCTTTTAATTCTTTGAAAGATTTTTGTTTGGTGAGTTTTGGGAGATGTTGGTCGAGAGGGTGGCCAGAAACGTAGAGGCCGAGCAATTCTTTTTCCCACAAGAGTTTTTGTGCCATGAGCGCGGGGGGGCTTGGCGGTAGAGAAAGGGTCGCCTGTGAGGAACTGCTGCCAAAAAGCGAAGCCTGGTTTTGCGGCGCGCCGGTAGTTTCTTTGTGGAACGATAGAAGATTGTCGATTGACGCGAGAAGGCTGCCGCGCTCGCCGAGTTCGTCGAGTGCGCCGCATTCAATGAGAGATTCCAGCTGTCGTCGATTGAGGTTTTTGTCCGGCACCCGTGCGAGGAAGTCCGCGACAGAAATGTAGCGACCACCTTCTTCGCGAGCCGCGATAATGGAATCGGCGACGCCCGTACCAAAATTTTTTATTGAGTAGAGTCCAAAACGAATTGTCTTTTCGTCGACGACCGTAAATGTGCCGCGGCTTTCGTTGATGGATGGGGGAAGGATGGCGAGACCTATATGCGAACACTCGGCTACTATCTCTGCTATTTTTTCAACATCACCCGCGTCGGCAGTAAGAACCGCCGCCATGTAATCGACGGGGAAGTTTGCTTTCATGTAC
>JAYTPG010000075.1:0-9774 GCA_043747375.1 Candidatus Kaiserbacteria bacterium
CTGCCCTCCGTGAGGACAGTTCCACAAACTCAAACTGCCGCCCCAATACACTTGGGCGGCAGTTTTCTTTTACATATTTTTTTTAAAAAGTTAATCACGAATGCAATATCCTCATCTTTCTTCGGACCAAAAAACAAAGCATGACGTCGATTCGGAAGAACTTTAGCTTCGTTACCTGAATTTTGCGCGCTCAAGCTCAGAATTTTCCGACCACTCATTTGAATGCAGGTAGGATCATTCTTAGTGTGCAGAGTTAAGATTGGGACAGTAAGAAACGGTAAGATTTTTTTCATATTTTTGCGCCCCACATCGCATAACAGTTGCGCTTTGCCAGGCATTCGCTCGTAATAGAAAAAAGGTTCACGAATCTGTTTTTCTTGTCGTCGTAAATATTTGCTCCACGTCTTTCGCTTCGACATTAAAACCGCGAAGCCTGGAAGAGTAAAAGGAAAACGAGCGCGAAACGAGGTTAGAGCCAGCACAAGCGCTTTCGCGTGAAATTCATTTGCGATAACTGTTCCGAGGTAGCCTCCGAAGCAATAGCCAATGACAAAGAGCGGAAGCCCCGGCTCTTTAAGAGAGCGAACATGGTCACGAGCAGCTTCCATGAAGTGCTCGAAGGAAATTTGCTCTAGATCGTCGATGGACGTGCCGTGACCAGGCAGAAGCGGCACAAAAACTCGCGCATTAAACTCGCCTGAGATTCTTTGGGCGAGTTCAGCAAATGTGTCAGGCGAACCAGTATAGCCGTGAAAAATAACAACATTCATTTCCGCTTTTTCAGGCTCGACAAGAATCGTGCGTGAGCCGACCATGAACAATTTCTAGAGCTGTGTCACTTGGAAATCCGCGGGGCGTTTTGAGTACCATTCTTCTATTTCTTTGTCGGAAAGCAGTTTTGTTTGTGCACCAACGCCTTGGACAACGGAAGCTGCATTAATAACGCCACGAAGGAGTGCTTCGCCCGGAGCAAGACCTTTTATGATGTAAGAAACAGTGGTGGATGCGGTAGCGTCACCTGCACCGGTGCGAGAAACGGGCGGCGCTGGGTCCGGATACATTGGCACATGCCACGCGCCGTGTTCATCCATTATGTTTGAACCCTTTGGTCCGTCGGTAACGACGACAATCTTCGGCCCAAGTGCTTTTATGCCGGCCATGAGTTCTTTTACGTCGCTACTCGTTGAATTTAAAATGGTCTGGGCCTCTTCTTTATTACAGAAAAATATTTCTGTCACCTCGTAAATATCTTTCAATTCCTGCGCCCCGAGTTTTATCTGGAAAGTACCGGGCTGGAAGACAAGCTTTGTTTCAGGATGTGCTTTTATATACGTCGCGACTTCGTGATGAAATTCTTTTGCAGTCTCGGAGATTGACGAAAAATAAATGTATTTTGGCGGTTCAAAATTTGCTGGTAGCCCGTAGGTAAATGCTTCGTGTTTGATAAGAATCGTACGCTCTGGGCCAAACATCAGAACATAGTGGTAGTTGGTGTGCTTGCCGTCTTCGGTCGTCATGAAGTCCAGAGAAACGCCCTGCTTTTTCAACTGCTCAAGGGTCTTTTTGCCGTTGTCGTCGTTGCCGACCCAAGAGATAAGCGCAGAACTGAGGCCAATACGAGTAGCAGAAACGGCCGCGTTTGCGGCGTTTCCCACAGCCAAAATCTCAGTCACTTCCTCAAAAGGCACTTTGTCTCCGAAGCGTACGCAGAGTTCCCGCGTGCCGTGATTAACGATTTCTTCCGCATCTTTTAATTTTATAAATGCGTCGGATGTTATGTCACCGAGCGCAACGAAGTCGTATTGCATATGTGAATACAAGTATAACGCGAACTCTGAGTGAACTACAGTCCTTTTTCACAGATGAAGACAGAGTTGCTATGGGGTGATAGTATCGTCGCGTGCAACTTCAAAAAGGAGGATCTGCACGTGGAAGAAAAGAAAGGAAATCCTGTCCCGACAGGGGCTATGTACATCGGCTTGTGTCAGTTGCGGATGCAGTACGTTGCATTACGTTGGCAAAAGGCGGTGGCCTTTATGGCACTGAACGGCGTTATTGGAAGCGTGCGTATCAAACCATTAACGTCGGGCGTGCCTACCCTATGTTCGCTCTCGCGGGAATAGCGGCGGTTGCTGTGTATTTAAACTACACGTGGCTCCGCCTAACCGACAGGTCAAATGAGTGGGTTTCTTACTACACTCAGGCTTTGGATCAAATGGAATCCGTCTCAACAACAGAGTCATCGGTCTTGGTTTTTGCTAGTCCTACATATTTATCAAGACCAAGGACGGGTCGGGATGGGTCAACCTTCCGAAAGCTAGTGCGTGAGCTCAGTGCCACGGTTGGTATGCTATGGGCTTCCGCGCTATCTGCTGCTTTGCTCCGGGCTGTATACCTTGCCGGACAAGGAGCGTGGTAGGTATCTCCTGCAATTGCGTCTACCAAAGGTCTTAGATAGTATGCAGTTGTAGTCAACTCAAAAGGAGGCATCGGATGAGTAAGATTACCGAAGAAGGGGATGTCATCTCTAGGACAGCTGATACGGCTGTCATCGGGATGGTGTCGGCCGCGCGATTCGTGGTACCACTGGTCGCAGTCGTTGGTCTCTACAAGATCGGCATGACCACCGAGGTGTTCTCTTTCCTGGCAGGCATTCCACTGCCTTGGTTCCTCTACTATCAGCTGCGTAAATAAACGCAATCCAGCTGATTTTATTGTCACGGCCTGCATCTTTGTGATGCGGGCCGTTTCTTATTCGTCCAGTTAAATAGTCAATGTAACAAGACATGTTGCGGAGATTAGAAAAATAAGTATAATTCCCGCCATGCTTACGCTTGCGGTACAGGAAAGAAATGCCCAGGATTCAAAAGACACCCTTCGCGAGAAGGGCTCTATTCCTGCTGTTTTTTATGGTCCAAAGCAAGAATCAACCGCTATCGTCATCGATGCGCTTCGTTTGGAGCGGGTCTGGAAGGAGGCAGGTGAAACTACTATTGTTAAATTGACCGGTGTAGGCGAGGAAAAAGACACCCTCATTCACGACGTGCAATTTCATCCGGTAACCGGAAAGGTGCTTCATGCAGATTTCTATGTTATTGAAAAGGGTAAAAAAGTAACCCTCAAAGTTCCACTCGAATTCGTGGGCTCAGCTCCTGCAGAAAAACTCGGTCACATTGTTGTTAAGGCACTTTATGAAATCGAAATCGAAGTCGCTCCTGCGGAACTTCCACACCATCTCGAAATTGACCTTACTAAACTCGAAAACGTAGGAGACCACATCACTGCACAAGACATCAAGCTTCCTCCGTCCGCAGAGCTCAAAACATCGCCAGACGAAATCATCGCTTCCATCATTGAATTCAAAGAAGAGAAGCTCGACGAAGTTCCAGCACCAGTTGTTGAAGCTGCTCCAGTAGACGGAGCTCCTGCTGACGCCGCTGCGACCGAAGAGAAGAAGGCATAGTGTTCACGCATCGTATTTTTAAGAGCGCGCAACGCGCTTCGTTGCTATAATTGCCGGATGCGGTTGAAAAAGGTGTTCGCAAATGCAGCAATATGTTTCCTCGTTGCTGGCCTCCCCACGTCTTTTCTATTCGCCGACGAGGCTAATGACGCTGCTCAAAAAGCAGCTTTGCAAGCTCAGCTAGATCAAATCAACACTCAAATTAAGCAAAACCAAGCGGGGCTAGGTCAGCTACAAACCCAGCGAACTTCGCTTGAGCGCGATGTGGCAATTTTGGATGCAAAAATAAAGGATGCGCAACTTGCAATTAAGGCGCGCGATCTAACACTCAGGCAGTTGAAAGGCGGTATTTCTGATAAAGAAAAAGGCATTTCTACGCTCGATTCAAAAGTCGCGACTGGGCAAGAATCCGTAGCACAAATGCTTCGCGAAACACACGTCATCGACAACACGTCTTTTGCGGCAATTGCTCTTGCGGGCAGCCTACAGGGACTCATGCGAGAAATCGATGATTTTGAAGTGATTCAACGCGCACTCAGCTCTTCTTTTGCGCAAATGGCGGCAGCGCGTTCAGATTTGGCGTCTCGAAAGACCGCGCTTGAAGATCAGCAGCAAGAAGAACAGGATTTGCTACAAATCCAAGTTCTCCAGCAAAATTCTCTGAAAGATAATGAACGACAAAAACAAAGTCTCGTAAAATCTGCCAAAGGACAGGAGTCCGTGTATCAAAAATTGATTGTGACTCAGCAAAAAACGGCAGCGCAAATCGAAGCAGAATTATTTAGCTTGCGTGACACCAAGTCTGTTTCTTTTGGTGACATGTACACGTTCGCAAAAGAAGCGGGTGCCGCGCTCGGCGTGAGACCGGCCTTTGTGCTTGGCATTTTGGCGGAGGAAAGTAATTTGGGGCAAAACGTCGGCAGCGGCTCGTGGCGCGTCGACATGAATCCGACGCGCGACGCACCTGTTTTTGCAGAAATATGCGCAACGCTGGGACTCAATCCTGACTCTCAGCCTGTTTCAAAAAAGCCGTGGTACGGATGGGGTGGGGCAATGGGACCTGCGCAGTTTATTCCTTCGACATGGAAGCAATATGCTGATCGCATATCGCGCATAACGAATCAGAATCCTCCTAACCCATGGGACGCTCGTACTGCGGCGTTTGCCTCGGCGCTTCTTTTGGCCGACAACGGGGCGGACAAGCAAAACCCTGCGGCGGAACGACTTGCGGCGCTCAGATACTTGGCGGGATGGAAGAATGCAGGTAAGGCGGCCTACGCCTTTTATGGCGACGACGTAATGGAACTGGCCGCGAAATTCCAGTCTCAGATTCAAGTGATTGGGGGGTGACCGGAGCGGGAAAAGTTGATATTGGATAATTCTTACGATACTCTTTCCGCAGAGTAGTCAAAATGGTCTTAACCCACAGGAGGTAAGTGTGATCACGGTAACTACGGAACTCGATCGGATCGTTGGGCAATACAGGAGTGAGTGCCGGCATGAAATGAGCACTTACTTCAGATTAAAAGGCACTCTTGATGCGCAATATCGGTTTGCCTTTACCGCGGGAGGATGTGCAGCCGCTATAAACGCCCTGCAATTCCTTCCTGCAGACGCTACGATATCGGTGCACATTGAAAAGGGAATAACGCATATCTCAGGGCAAATTAGTGTAAGGACTGGAGATGCCATAAGCCCTGCCCAGTACGCTGCGGAAAAAATCGAAGAAATTGCTAACCAAGCCGTAGTAATTTCGCGGTCTTGTTCCGCGAAGATAACCTACACTCAAGTTTGGGATCAGACCTGGACGAGGTAGAAATCTCAAATGTTCCACCGCCCAGACTCACGAGTCGGGCGGTGTTTTTTAGGGAGACTTTTCCCTTTGCAATATTGTCAATAATTGGTATAGTGCTCGGGCTATGAAAAAGGAGATTCACCCAAAGAACCAGCGCCTCGTTATCTTCGAGGATGTGACCGCAGGGAAGCGTTTTTTGCTTCTCTCAACTGTTGCTACAGAAAAGACCGACAAATTTGATGACGGAAAGGAATACCCTGTTTTCCAAGTTGAAATTTCTTCGGCGTCGCACCCGTTTTACACAGGGCAGTCCAAGATCGTAGACACCGCAGGTCGTGTCGAAAAATTCCGCGCACGTTCCGCGGCCGCAAAAACAAAGAAAGGTAAATAACTAATCGGTTGCCCTAACAGCCCGGCTTTGCCGGGCTGTTAGGGCTATAATTATCTCCATGTCTGAAATTGCACTAAATCCTCATGACTACGCTCAAGACCATCGTGTTGCGTATTTGGTAGTGGAGTGGGAGCGTCTCACGGAGGCGGAAAAAGACGCTCTTGAGCTCATGGAGGCTGATCCAGGCATGAAAGAGCTGGCAGAAAAAGAGCTCGAAGATATCGCCGCACAAAAAGATGCGCTTACGAAACAAATAGAAACTATCGTTGGGAATCCAAACGAACGAGAATGGCCAAATGAAATCGTCCTTGAGGTTCGCGCGGGCGTAGGTGGCGAAGAAGCTTCACTTTTTGCGGAAGAATTGGCTCAAATGTATCTCAAATATGCAGAATCTCGCGGTTGGAAACGGAAAAGTCTCGACGAATCGCGCGGTTCTCTTGGTGGGTACAAAGAAGCGCAATTCGAAATAAAAGGGGAGGGCGTTTACAAGGAACTGCAATTCGAAACGGGCGTGCACAGAGTGCAGCGTGTGCCGGCGACGGAAAAAGCGGGACGCATTCATACCTCCACCGCATCGGTCGCGATTTTGCCAATCTACTCACGCGTCAAAATTGAAGTCCCACCGCAAGATATTGAAATGGAATTTTCTCGTTCGGGCGGCGCTGGTGGGCAAAACGTGAACAAAGTCGAAACGGCGGTGCGTCTCATTCACAAACCAACCGGCATCGACGTGCGCTGTACGTCCGAGAGAAGCCAGCAAGCCAATCGTGAGCAAGCCATGAAGCTGCTTCTTAGTAAGCTCCAGCAAAAGAAAGACGAGGACGAAGCCCGGGAACGTGCGGCAGACAGAAAATCGCAGGTAGGCACCGGAGACCGTTCTGAAAAAATCCGTACGTATAATTTCCCTCAAGACCGGGTTACCGACCACCGCATCAAGCAGTCCTGGTCTAATGTCGAGGCAATTATGATGGGCCGCATGACCCCTATTCTCGAGGCTCTCGCAAAAGGTGAAGAGGGTACCGAAGTTGCAGAAAGCGCCTAAACTTGTTAGACTCTTCGTGGCTCTCCGCTTACGGGCGGAAGGGCCTCATTTCATCAAATATGGCAGTAGCAACCGATATTCAAACACTTTACGACGCAGGAGCTCATTTTGGCTACCCGCGTGCACGACGTCATCCTTCCGCAAGCCCATTTCTTTTCACAACCAAAGAGCGAACCGACATTTTTGATCTCGAGATGACCCAAAAGCGACTCGACGCTGCGAAGGATTTCGCGGCCTCTCTTGCTATGGCAGGCAAGCCGATATTGTTTGTCGGTGGAAAGCACGAAGCTGCTTCAATAGTAAAAGAGATAGCGGAGAAAATTGGCGCTCCATACTGCGCTGGCCGTTGGATCGGGGGAACGCTCACCAATTTCAAAAATATTCGAAAGCGAATCGAGCGACTTGAAAGTCTTGAGGCAGACAAGGAGTCCGGCGAGCTCGAAAAAAAATACACCAAGAAAGAGCAGCTGCTTCTCAGTCGTGAAGTAGAAGGCCTTATTTTCCGCTTCGGCGGCATCACCAAGATGGCTGATCTTCCGGGCGCTCTCTTCGTAATTGATTCACGATACGAATCGACCGCAGTCCAAGAGGCGAATCAGCTCAAGATTCCCGTCATTGCACTTGCAAGTTCGGACTGTGATTTCGGGAAAATACAATATCCGATTCCTGCGAACGATACTTCGGTCAAGAGCATTAAGTTTGTGGTAAATCACATCGCAAACGCGTACGCAGAAGGCCGACGTGCCCCTGCGACAAAGTAGATAGGAGGGGTGTGTTAGAATTTAGAACAGTGCTCGGCGAAATATTTGAGTCGCGCAAGAAGGTACTACTCATGATAGAAACCCTATATATGGCAACAACAGAAGAAATTAAGGCATTGCGAGACGAAACGGGGGTTTCGATAATGCAGTGTAAAAAGGCGCTTGAAGAGGCTGGCGGCGACGTTGAGAAGGCAAAAGTCATTCTCCGTAAGCAAAGTGCGGCAATAGCGAGCAAAAAGGCCGATCGGACCCTCGGAGCAGGAACGGTTGCGGCGTACACTCATGCCGGTGGGGCAGTTGTTGCAGCCGTTGTACTCGGCTGTGAGACTGATTTCGTTTCGAAAAACGAGGAATTCCAGAAACTTGCCTATAACATCGCTATGCATGTTGCGGCTATGGCACCAATGTTTAAATCACGCGCAGATGTGCAAGAAATCGACATGGCCGCCGCAAAGGCAGTGTTTTCCGAGGAGGTCGCTAAGGTGCCCGAGGCAGCCCGAGAAAAAGCGCTCCAAGGTAAACTTGATAGCTACTTAAAAGAGCGAGTCTTGCTCGAACAGCCGTTTGTAAAAAATCCTGAGGTCACGATCGGGGAACTCATTACGCAGGCGGTACAAAAATTTGGTGAAAAAGTGGAGGTCGTTCGCATGGAGCGCTTGTCGGTCAAATAAATATGCAATTCTTGGCAATGTTCACTTTTTTCATTTCTTTTGCGGGCATCGTCGGTCTCTTTTCCCTTAAGTACTGGGAAGAAAAAAACGAGCGAGAACTTATTCCCGCGCTTCGAAAGCATGCGGATGCGCAGGCCCTTGAACTTAAACAGCTTCTCCTGTTGTATAAGGGAGAAATGCGGAAAGTGGGTCCCGCCTCGATCAAGCTTGCCCGCGTTTTGCTTCACGATCTTGCGCTTTCGTTCGCCGCTCTTTCGCGCGCGAGTGAGAGGCAGGCGCATAGACTCGCGGACATGGTTTCTCATAAGCGAAGCTTTGTCCCGCGAGAAGCGAAGAATGAGTTTTTGAAGAAAGTGGGTGAGTATAAGAATACGAGTGTAGAGCTTGAAACAAGCGTCTAATGCAGGCACAGTCAGATATAACGCCGCCTTAGCTCAGTTGGTAGAGCAACGCTTTTGTAAAGCGAAGGTCCCCGGTTCGAGTCCGGGAGGCGGCTCCGAGTGAGCGAAGGAGCGAGGAGCCGCCTCCCGGACGGGAGGGGGTCGGGGAACGGGAGCTCCCCGTGGAGGAAGGTTTGGGAAAACCGAGGGTTTCCCAGGCGTCCGCAGTGGCGGCCCGCATCACTCAAGATATTTGATACAGTTTACTCAAGGCAAATTCGGAAATAAATCAAGACAGTATGGATCCAAAAGCAAAAAAATATCTCCACGTCGGTCGCGCGGGTGATCTCGAAGGTTCCGCGCGCCGCATCTATCGATTTCTAGAAATGCTCCCCGGTATTCTCACCCTGGCGACGTTTGGCATATTGATCCTTCTTTCAGCATATCGACCCATTATCGCCGCGTACTGCACCATCGTGTTTTCTGTGTACTGGCTTTTCAAAACCATGTATCTGTCGATTCATCTTCGGCATGACTTCAAGCGCATGCGCCACAACATGTCGCTCGACTGGAATGCACGCGTTTCAAATCTAAGGCACGATCATTTTTATCATATGGTCATGTTGCCGTTTTACGATGAGTCGTATGAACTTCTGGCGGACTCCGTCCGATCCATAGCGAATTCTGCTTGGGACACAAGGAAAATCATTGTCGTTCTCTGCGCCGAAGAGCGGTCTCCGGAAGGCACGAGCGTTGGCGAACGACTCAAAAAAGAATTCGAGAATGTTTTCTTTCAGATTCGTGTGACAGAACACCCCGATGGCCTTCCGGGAGAAATTGCCGGGAAGGGAGCAAATTTGGCCTTTGCGGCGGAAGAAGTACGAACACAAATCCTTGACGCGCATCGAATTCCCTACGAAGACGTCATTTTGTCCGCATTCGACTCAGACACCGTCGTATATCCGCAATATTTTGCCTGCCTCACTTGGTATGTCGCGACATGTGAGAATCCGTTACGAACGTCGTTTCAGCCGGTACCGCTCTACAACAACAATATTTGGGACGCCCCGATGCTTTCTCGAGTCATTGCCTACTCCAGCTCGTTCTGGCAAATGATTCAGCAAGAGCGCCCTGAGAAGCTCGCAACATTTTCGTCCCACGCGATTTTGTTCAAACCACTCTACGAGGCCGGATACTGGCAGAAAAATGTTGTTTCTGAAGACTCCAGAATTTTCTGGAACCTATTCATGTATTTCGATGGGGATTATTCA
>JAYTPG010000076.1:0-10534 GCA_043747375.1 Candidatus Kaiserbacteria bacterium
GGAATAACTAGTAACTAGCTAGTGGTTTTTAACTTCTTGAGAAATGGAGAAGTGCTATATTGTCACAGCCGTATTTCCAAATTGCGCGGAGCAAGAGCCGTTTGCGAAAATGGGACCTGAGACAACGACATAGTTCGAGATAGGATTTTCTACAGCGAGATGCGCCACACCATTAGTGTCAGTCAGAAAACTGGCACATGAGGAGACGGAAGTCGCGGAACCGCTCGATCCGTCAATCCACATGTCTAGCCACGTCATAGTGCCTGCAGGGTATCCGATATGACATGGTCCATTTTGAGGATTCGTGCCATCTCCACAAGAATCTTCCACAATAAAGTACCGACGAACGTTTGGAATGTAAAACCTGGTGCCCGGGGGATAATCGAGGATATCTTTCCCATTAATAATGCTGTGTCCGACAGCGATAGTGATGGGGTCCGTATATGTTCCTACTCCCCCTGCCGCCGAATGAAGAACGGGGTACGCGATGGCGGTGGAGCCCGCCGGCGTATTATCCCAAACACTGTACGAGGTTGTGTACGCCTGAATAAAAATCTCTCCTGTTGGAGTTGATGTGGCGCTTGAGGTCGCGAATTGGACACTAACCAAAGCCGTCGCGGTTGAAGTTCCCGCATTATTTACCGCAGTAAGTGTATACAACGTTGTCGTTGCGGGAGTCACGTTTTTTGATGTCTTAAATACCACACCAACGTTTGGAGTGATCGAAAGCGATGTGGCGCCAGATACTGACCAGCTGAGGGTTGTTCGTTGTCCCGCGAGAACAACATTTGGCGCTGCTTTAAAAGCGGAAATAACGGGTTTCGTTGTCGTGCCCTTTGCGGCGAATGCTGGCGCTGCGACGAGAAAGGCCAAAAAGGTTAGACTTAGTAATGCGACTGATTTCATTGCGTCAGTTTTTTTCATATGAAGTTACTACACTACATTAGACGCGCATAGTCTGCAAAGATTACCGCATGGCAACATGGGCGTGGCACCACAAATCTAAAAATCGACACATCCCTTTGCGTGTGATGAGGTAGCCACATGGCGAAGCGTCGAACTGATTCGCTCCGAAAGACAATCACCGTCGCGATTGTAACCGTGTCTGGCTTGTTGTTTTTAGCAAAACTTGCGGATGAAATTCCGTGGGATTTAAGGGTGTCCTTTGCCGCTCTCGCGGTTTTTGTTGTCGTATTTGAAATGTACGCGATGAACACCCTCCTTCGCGTTGCTCGATATTACTTAAGGAAAAAACGGGGCTATAATCCTGCAATGTCGACGAACAAATCTCATCTACGCGAAAGATCTTCCCCGCCCACTACTTTTTCCTCCCGTTCAGCTTTTGATCGTGAAGCGCAACAATAAAAAGACTTTCACTCCAACCGAGCGGCGTATTCTCATTGAATTTATTTGAGTTTGAATAATATAGTTCCGGTAAACCTTGCTCTGAAACGCCCTCTTTTGCTTTAGCCAAATATTTTTCTGCAAGCTCAAACTTCCCTAGCTTTCCATAAATGATGGCAAGCCAGCTCAGACCAAATGTCCACTCCGCCTCCTCGGAAATTCCATCTGCGTTTGAGTTAAAATACTTGTCTCCTTTGTAGCGAATAACGCCACGGTCTCTCAATAAATGATACTCAACATTTCGTAAAATCGCTTTCGTTTGCTCCGCTGAAGTCACCTGATACGGCCAAATAAGAGAAAGTAGTGCAAGATCGACAAATTTCTTGTCCGATTCGCGAGGCAAAAGACCGGACAGAGCCTCTTCTCCTTTTTGAATAAGATAATCGGGAACTTCAACACCCGAAATGTGTTTAACCATCTTGAGACCCGCGACGCAGGCGCCCACTGAGGATGCGTGGACTTCATGGTCTTCTTCCCACATGCCTGAATCCGCATCAGACCAATACTCTAGAGTTTCAAGATAGTGTACCAACTTTTGAATGACTCGACGATCGTTCTCATCCTGTATGATAAATCCGCTTTTTAATTCCTCCAGCTGTCCAACTTTATAAAGAATGCAGCCGATTGAATCATTTTGTTTGTTCCCCCATTCTTCCCAATACTCGTCAAAAGTTTCGGGATTATAGCGCGCGTGGATGAACTGATGCGTGTGCTCAGGCTTTCTCTCTATCGCATAATCCATTTTGTACTCATGTTTTTTGAAAATATCGAGAACGGCGCGATACACTCGATACACCGTATCAAAATCTTCCAAGGCCTCAAACGCGAGACACTCGTAAAAGTTGTCCCTGAGCCATGCTTTGTCGTACCCTTCTCCCCTCCCCTTTTTTGACGCCGCAAAAAGGCCCGAATCGTATTGTAAGTCTTCAAGAATCTTGAGATGCGTGGCTATTGTCTGTTTGCTCATTTCCTGTTCCGGCATCCGCACATTTTACACCCTCGCAACATACAGTATATTTAAAGCGTGCATGAGGATGACCACTCAGATCACCAGAATTTAACGCCCGGACGGCTTGAGGCGTTTTCCGACGGCGTGATGGCAATTATCATCACCATCACTATTCTCGAATTTAAAATCCCCCACGGTGCTGATTTGGGTTCCGTTTTGCCACTCGCGCCACTTTTTCTTGCCTACGCAGTGAGCTTTCAGACGGTCGGCGAATATTGGAACAATCACCACATTTTGCTCCGTGCCACAAATCATATCGGCTCCGACATTATGTGGGCAAATTTAAACTTGCTTTTCTGGCTATCATTTATTCCCTTTGGAACAGCCTGGATCGGCGAAAATCATGGTGGCGCATGGCCAACAGCTCTGTATGCCTCAATTTTATTAGCTGCCGCTCTTGCTTATTCGTTGCTACAAACAGCCATCGTTAAACATGCCACGCATCGAGCCACCGTTGTTGCGGAGCTTGAGAAGAGTAAGAAAGGCGTCGTATCCCTTCTGTGCTATGCACTCGCCATTCCGTGTGCATTCGTAAATCCAATGATCTCAGATTTTTTTATCTTGATCGTTTCAATAATTTGGTTTATTCCCGACAAAAGATTCATGAAATTCATAACATAGCTTAGTGATGCGTATGCATATTTTGACTGCATTAAAATCCACTGCACTCGTACTTTGTTCAGGTGGGCAGGATTCTACGGTGTGTGCTGCATCGGCGCCTTCGAACTTCGATCATGTTGAAACCGTCGGTTTTGATTACGGGCAACGACCTCGCGTGGAGCTTGAGTGTCAAATAACCATATGACAAAAACTTAGTGAGGAATTTCCCTAATGGGTGCCAAGACTTGGCGAGGACCAGCTTCTGAACCTTCGAACCCTTGGTAGGATTAGAGAAACCTCCCTCACTCCCGCATCAAAAGTTACCGTGTCTCAACAAGGACTCTCTGACACTTTCGTGCCAGACCGCAATCTGCTTTTCTTAACATCGCTGTCGCTATCGCCTATCGACGAGCTTTGTCGCATCTTGTGGAAAGCATCTGCGAGACCGACTTTTCTGGATATCCCGATTGTCGAAACGAAACCCTTTCATGTATGTAGACAAAGCAGGCACTTTGAAATTGGCTCACGACCTTGGTGGGAAAAGTCTGGTCGATCTAATTATTACCCAGACGCATTCATGTTACCTTGGTGATCGCCAACAGAAACATAAATGGGGCTTTGGTTGCGCCTCTTGTCCTGCATGCTTAGTTCGAAAAGATGGCTACGAAAAATATTCCTCGAAAGAAAAAGAAACAGCCACGAAATAAGCGCGTTACAATCCTCTAAGTATTGCCTTAAATGAGTTGACTAGAAAAGTTTCGAAAATTCTCCGTAGCCAAACGCAGCCAATTTTTCTTTTGGAATAAATCGAAGTGCCGCAGAATTCATACAATAACGAAGCCCCCTGGGAGGCGGTCCATCCTCGAAAACGTGGCCTAAGTGAGAATCGGCGTATTTAGACCTAATTTCAGTCCTTGCGATAAATAAAGCGTAATCTTTTTTTTCTATGATATTTTCTGGCACGAGGGGCCTCGTAAACGAGGGCCACCCTGTCCCCGAATTGTATTTATCTTTCGACGAAAACAACGGCTCTCCTGAGACAACATCAACGTAAATGCCCTCTGCTTCATTATTCCAATATTCGTTTTGAAACGGTGTTTCAGTTCCGTCGCGCTGAGTTACCCGGAACTGAATCGAACTAAGAGTTGATTTTAGACTGCTCTCGTTAGGTTTTTTAAAAGACTCGAATATCGACGCCAATGGATGCCTTTTGCGTGTAGAAGCGACTGATATTTCGGCGCTATTATTTTGCCGCGTATCCCGTACAACATAGATATTTGAGGAATAGGTTCTGATAGCAAAAATAACCCCTGCCAGAATGACTATGAACAAAAGTATTTTGGGATGCGAGACTTTCATACTCTTATGGTAACAGAAAACATACCCTGAAAATCAAAAGACCCCCTTTTCAAGGGTCTTTTGAGAAGGACACGCTATTTAGCGGAAGCCGATGTGTCAGCCTGGAAATCCGCATTGACCGCGGTAATGGTCTTTTCCAATATCTCTGCCTGCGCATGCGAAGAAAGCTTCGCGCTTAATGCGACAGAAGAGAGTGAGGAGGATACCGCTGATCGTACCTTAGATTCGAGTTCTGCTTTTTTTGAGGAGGCGAACGTATACCAAGGAAATGTGACCGTGATCTTCCCGTCACTCATGACTTGAGTTCGAGCAAACACATTTGCGGGAAAAATCCCGAAAATACGAGCATGCGCTTTGTGGTTAACAGACACCTCTAATGAGGACACGCTCACATCCCGTACATCGGTGTCTTTTCTTACGATGTTGCGAGCGAATGCCTTGAGCTGGGCTGGGGACTGAACCGCGGCTGATGTGTGAATGGTTTCGTCAGTGCTAGAATCAGTATCAGATGCGTGAACAGAAATCGGTGAGAGATCTGTTTCAACCTCCGTTTTCTCTATAACCTCTGCCGTGCCCGAGGCGTTCATCATCTCGTGCTTTTCACGGGCACCTGACTTTACGTCGACGTCCGTTTTAGAGGTAATGGTAATTCCCTTTTCATCGCCAACATGAACGGCACCTGAAGTCTCTCCCGATGCGCCCAGGGAGAGCGCGAATGCTGGTGAAGCAATGAGGAGAAGCAGGCTTGCAAATGTACGTACTATTGATTTCATACTTTAGTTTTGATTTCTGCTACCTAATTATCTAATAAATCCCAGTTTTTTACGTCCAGTGGACGTGCTTGGCACGTCCACTCTTTAGACGCATGAACTCCATCAAACTTTCCGCGCTGCAAAGCGTGAAGTCGTTGACATGCCTCTATCGTATAGTAGCGTATGAACCACGTCAACTGGATTTCTTGGCTTAGATTGTGGGTTTTTGGTGACTTAACGCCTTACTTAGAGAAAGGAGAGTGGGGGCAAATCGGAGGGGGGCGGTGCCTCAAAAATGAAACGCTCTCCTCTTAGCATTCGTACGGAAATGCGTGACGCATGGAGCGCCGGGCGAGTACATCCAAATACATTCGGCGACCCCTTTCCGTACAGATGGTCTGCAAGAAGCGGGTGGCCAATATGCGCCATATGTACCCGAATTTGATGAGTACGACCCGTCCTCGGTGCCACTAAAAGCGTTGAATACTTTGCAGAAGAATCGGTCTCAACTCCTGTTTTGAGAACGCGCCATTCCGTTACCGCGGCGCGGAGATTCTGCTCATCGCAATCCTCTGCAAACCAATGCTTCGGCGACTCTCGACTCCGTCCTATCTCGGCAACTATCTTTCCCTGCTCCGCATTCATGTGGCCATGCACGATAGCAATGTACTCTTTTTCAACACGACGCTCACGGAATTCATTTTTAAAAAATTCAAACGACGACTGTGTCTTTGCAAGAAGAATAACGCCTGACGTTGTTCTATCAAGACGATGAATGATTCCGGGCCGTGGGTATACATTTCCCTGAGGGGAAATCCATGGTTCGCCTATTCCCGAAAGCTCTGGTCGCTTCTCTAGAATCCAATCTGCGAGGTTCGGCTCTTCAGTTCGGCCATCAGAGTGAACGATCAAGCCGGCGGGCTTATTAACCGCTATTACCCATTCATTTTCGTCAATTACATGAGGAGTCATTTTATTATGTACCCCGATTTTCAGTGACACACTCGCTCAAATTCGCTCAGATCAGTCGGGAGCGCGGTCGTGCTCGTGCCCGCATCGCTCGCATGCATGATGGCAAAAGTATCAGAGACATGTTCGAGACCAAGCGAGTGACCAAGCTCGTGCGCCAATACGCGCGATAATTGCGCCGCGTCGGCATATGCGTAAATCCCTATTGATCGATCAGTTGCCGAGACTCTGTAGTACCCTTGTTCGAATTCCCCCAATTGAGCAGACGCCACATTAAACTCTTGCACATATGCATTTATAAGTTTGACAACCATGTTCAAAGAATTACCTATTTTGTTGAGAGACTCGATCTTGGCATTAAGCCCAAGCTCGACGCGTTTTAAATCGGCAAACGAATCGTTCAGGGTCTTTTTTCTGAATTCGAATGTGGCTACGTCCGATCGGCTTGCTCCGCCTGCCGCATTGGAAACCGCAACATCAGCATTAAAAGCCGACACGGCTTCATCGTGGGCATTAAATGCGGTGACATTTCTTGCAATCTCCAAATTCGTTTCTGAAATAAGAGCGCGATGTTTCGATTCCAAAACCTCGAGGAGAGTCTTTATTTTGTCGAGTGCCTGCTCTTTCACATTTAGGGACACTATCTTTTCTTGACGGCCATCGTATATGAGATCAATACGAAGTTCACCGCCTCGCGAGACGTTGTCGAACAGATTCTTGGCGAGTGGCTTTTCCCATGCATCTTCGGCTCTTTGGAGATTGATCAAAAGCGAGCTCGTGGCGATGCGGAAACGCGGATCGATGGATCCGAGTGAGTAGGTCTCTGGAGTTTTACATGCAGATAGTGCTTCGAGAGCCGTAAATTGCGGAATAAAAAAGGACGAGGTACAGGTCAAAACCATAAGGATATTCCGCACTGGAGAGGTATTTCTTCTAATCATTTTCATACGTTTTCAATTATATATCGTCCGACGAGGGCTTCAGAATAATAGTGAGCGAGACGCACTCGAGGAGCCATGCGTCATACAAAGAAGACGGCCCCCGACATATTCGCTTTCAGATTCATTCCCCGCATCTTCGAAGCGTAGGGCATTTTCTGAACCGCATTGCGCACATCTGCCGTGAGCTTTATCCCACGCGCTTTTTTTGTTCGTCGCGGAAATCATTCTCTCGTTCCAGTGCGGATCATGAGAGAGCGCGTGCGCGACTCCAGCAGGAGGAGAGAGCAAAAAATGGAACGCAACTCGATTTTTATTATTCACCTCCTGCGCGTCTACAAGGTTAAAAATACCTTTATCAAACCAAACTCCTGCGTCGAGTTTCTCATATACTTGTATTTGCAAAGCGTCCGATCTCCCCCCGTCTTTAAACGCTCGTGCAGCTTTAAAAAAACGACCATTGCCAGACAGCTTACCGCTTTCATATATTGAAAGCTGATCTTCAGATTTCTTTGTCAGCGTCTCAGAATCATGTCCCTCAAACACATATATGCCACTCTCTTCGATCCAGTCATCTCGATATTCTCCATCGCGAGGAAGAACCAAAAAAACAGAGAGACGCCCGTCGTCCCTAAAATTCATGCTTTTTTGGAGTAGACCGCCTTCACGAGCCGCCATTTCTGCAGATGAAAGAATGAGAGTGTGTCGGGTTTCCGACACGCTCTCTCCGAGAAAATTTGACGTCATGTGGGGACGATTCTAACATCTTTCCTAAAGATCTTGCACATAGATTGGCGGAGGGTCTCGGCTAGAATTTGAGTCGAATAGAAAAATTTCCTCGCACGTAGATCATGAGAATATTTCCGCTATACTCAAGTAATGCCGACGTATCGTTTTTTAATTGGAATTATCGTTCTTGCCTATCTTGCCGCAAGTATCTTTTCGAGTTTCTCAATGTTCACGATGAAGCACCATCACCAGCCAATTTCAAACTGCCCGCTCATGCTCGGCGAGACCGGACTATGCGGCATGAACATCTCTGAGCACCTTTGGTGGCTACATATGAAAACCGTCGGTATTCTTCCTCCGGCGTTCGCTCTGGTATTCTTTCTTTTCTCGACCTATGCATTTCTTTTTTTTCGACGCTCGTGGAGACCACCCGATTCCTTCTGTCTACAAAGATTGGCCGACGCTCCATATGCGTTTCCGTATCCACTTCTTTTAGCGGGATCAATTAGCCCTCGGGCTCCGTGAATACCCTACGATTTCTCTTATTCACTGAACTCTTAAACTATGGAAACAAAAAATAATGTCCTCGTGAAGGCACTTATTACACTAATTCTCGGTTTTGCGGTAGGGTACGCGTTCGGCGGCTCAACGCAAAGTCGAGCCGCCACAAAGGATGCAAGTGATCAGGTAAGCATGCATGGCACCATGAGCGGCATGATGAACGGCCTGGCGGGCAAGACGGGAGATGCTCTCGACAAAGCATTTCTCGACGAAATGATTATCCACCATGAAGGCGCGATCGAGATGGCCCAAACGCTTCTTGCCGGTACAAAACGGACTGAGCTCAAGAAACTAGGGACGGACATCGTGGGTGCACAATCAGGCGAAATCGAGATGATGAAGAAGTGGCGAACTGAATGGTTCCCGAATCAATAATGATTCCGTAGGTTCAAGAAAAAACACCCGCTTTGAAGCGGGTGTTTTTTCGAAAGTATGTTATCCAAAGATTCGATCTATAGCGGTAACAATGCCTTGAAGGGACTCGTTGGACTTAACGATGTATGCGCGTATACCAAGCATGACACCTTCACTTATTTGATCCATGGAGGAGTCGTTCGAAGTAATAATGACGGGAGTTTTCGCTTCGCCATATTTCTCGTTGACCTTTTTAAGAAATTCGATTCCGTTCATCTTTGGCATTTTTACGTCTAGCAAAATAATATCGGCCTTTTTTTCTTCCATTTTTTGCAGACCCTCCACGCCATCATACGCAGCGGCTACGTCATATTTTGCCGGGTCGATAAAGGCCTTCATCATGTCAATAAATGACTTGTCGTCGTCTACAATGAGTACGTTCTTCATGATTAATTTTTAGGCGGGGCAATAAAAGGAAGCGTGAAATAAAAGGTGCTCCCCGTTCCCACTTTGGATACTACACCAATGAGCCCTCCGTGTCCCTCGACTATCCCCTTCGCTATGGCGAGGCCGAGTCCCGTGCCTTTTATGTTCGGAACAACTGGTTTATTTTCAAGCTGTTTAAATTTCGCAAAGAGCTCAGGCATGTGTTCGGGGGAAATGCCCATGCCGGTGTCAGTCACGGTCACCAAGAGCGACTGCGGAAGTGCGGTGAACCTTTCCTCTGGCAGACTGTCTGGGAGGACTATTCTTGCCTTTTTTAGCTCCGCGTTTACTGCGCCTCCTGGTTCGTGAATACAGGCGCCAACCGTGACTGAACCGCCTTCGGCCGTGAATTTAAGAGCGTTTGAAACCAAGTTATTAAGAACTTGTTTGATTCGCTGAACATCGAACGGAACGGTCTCGGGAACCGCGTCAGCAACCAGCGGGACAGCGTGAATTTTTCGGTCCGATGCGGAAATCTCAAAAAAATCAAGGCGATTCGAAATGACGTCGCGAATATTTGCTGCCTCACGCGTGATTTCGAACTTGCCCGATTGAAGTTTCGCCGCATCAAGAATGTCGTTTACGAGGTCGAGCATGCCGGAAGAGTTCTGGTAGATGATGTCTACATACTGTTTGGAAGTAGCGGCTGGTTTTTTGGTCGGTTTTTTAAGAAGCTCACTCGCTTTTTGAATGCCACTAAGAGGAGTGCGCAACTCATGAACGATCATTGAGGTAAAATCGTCGCGCACATGTTCGAGCTCGACTTCACGAGTTACGTCGTGAAAAATAACCACACCACCAAGCACCTCGCCTTCATTGAGCGCTGTGTTCGTTTTTACGGGAAAGACAAACGACTGAAAAAACCGATCTTTAATCTGAAAACGCTCAGAAATATGAGTCTTTTTCAGCTTTACACTCTCTTCGAGACGGCCACGAATATCCATTTTTCCACCAAGGTTGTCGATGAAATCGAAAATGGTCACTTCTTTTTTTGTCTCCTGACCAATGACCCTCTTGGCTGCAGGGTTAATAACCAAAATGCGATAGTCGGCATCCGTCATTACAACACCGTCTTCCATACTTTCCACCATCGCACTCACCTTTTCCTGCTCGGTTCGCACAACTTCCTGTAACCGCGTAACTGCTTTTGAAGCCTGCTGAATGAGCTTGTAGAGAATGGTCATTTCCTCCTCTTTGTAGAGGCCTGTCTTGGTGTCGGCAACGGTGAGGATTCCGACTACCTTGTCCCCAATCACAAGTGGAATGTTGAAGAAGCTCCGTACCGGCTCATCGAGATCTTCAATCAAAATTGCCCCGGAGAGAAGCTCTTTGACAGAATCTTTTTTAAATTCACGATCAAGAAGCGCGCCCAG
>JAYTPG010000077.1:0-2678 GCA_043747375.1 Candidatus Kaiserbacteria bacterium
GAGACCACCTTGAAGTGATAGCTCGTGCCGGGAATAAGGCCAATAACGGTGATTGCGTGTTTTGTCACCAATTCTTTTGGATCGCCCTGTGTTATTGAATATGGGTCTTTTGCGTTCGCCTGGTACTCATTTTCTGGAGAAAGATAGACTGTGGAACCTGATTCTCGATCGGTTGTCCACGATATGTCCGCTCGATCGATGTCAGCGACGACTTTTGTGGCTCCTAAGATTGTAGGCGGCTTTACAATGTCGTTGGCCACATCTTTTACTTGTTCCTGTACTTTTTTTAACTCTTTTGGATCAATAATCTTTTTTAGTTGTTTCAAGATATTTTCTGATGCATTGTCTTTGTTTGCCGCTTTCGTTGTAAAGACAAACCCTGCGGTCGCACTTTTATTCCCCGACTCATCGGTAGAAATGACGCGAAAATGATACGTCGTGGCGGGATCAAGATTTTCAATTTTCAGTAGATGATCTTTTGTTGTAAACGTCGGATCACGAACAATCCCAAAGTTTGAGTCAAGTCCATAGTTAATCATCCCATCGGCATTTAGATCGGTCTTCCATGCGACAGATGCGGATTTATCCGTGAGATCACTCACTTTCACCTCAGAAATTTCTGTCGCATAGGCAAAATTGAGCCGCAAGAAAAGTAATGCGGAAAAAATTCCAAAAACTGAACATGTAAGTAAAAATCTCCTCATGCAAATAGGGTCTATGAAGAAAGTGTAGCATCGTTTTTCTGCCTTCTTTGAGCCACCTGAGGACTATTTTCTATTTTCTCAAACCTTTTTGAAACCAAATGAGAATGTAGAAGACACCAAGAACAACGAGCGCAATGTGCCCCATATCGTAGTAGTAAAATGCTGATGGCCTGGTGCAAGAAAGATACTCTGCGGTGTTTCCGTCACAATATCGACTACTGCTAAAACCAAGCATGCCGATGATAGTAACGGCAGTGCCGAAGAAAAGCTCTCCTTCACGCCGAACAATCGCCCAGCTAGCCCCAAAGTTTTCAACCACCATTTCAAAGCTATAAAATAACGTCAGCCACGCTATGCGTGCGTACCTCTTCAGTCTTTCCAGAATTGATGGTGCTTTATGTTCCGGCATACGTGTTTCGTAATTTTAGTAATTGTACACTGTTCATGCTTTCATGTATATCTTGAAGGCTACATCGTCGAAACCTCTTTTTCCATACGACCAATGACACTTTTTAGCTGTTCATAGAGCGCGGAACGCTTATTAAATTGCTCCTCTACTGCCGGAATCTGGCTATTTAGCTCGCTCGAATAGGCTTTTGTTAGTTCTCCTTTGTCGAGCACGATGCGGTTAAATATTTCTGCGGTGTGAAAATTCGCGCGATACGAAAGACCTCGAATATCGGCCACGATACCGAATTCTTCCTTTGCGAGTGTGATCACCCGTGTGCCCTGCGATTTAGAAAAAAGCACGCCAAGCGAATTATTTTTTTCCTCCATGTAGGTTATCGCGGTTTGCACTTTTTCACCTATCGTACCAATGTCGTCAATTTGTTTCTCCCCTTCCTTGAGAGCGGCGAGTCCTTGCTCAGCAAGAGAGAGCCTCTCTTTCGGCGACATCGGGCGAGCGAGAACCTGCGAAAGGATTCCGTTTAATTTTTGGCGCACGGGGTTGTCGGGAACCCCGGGAATGTACGCGGCCTCCACATGCTTTTTGGCAAGCGTGTTGTAGGTTTTGTACGCCTTTTGAAAATCATTTGAACTATGAAGTGCGTAAAGCACTGCTACGGTCACTGCAACAATAACTCCCCCTGTTATTTTTATTTTTTTTGTCATATATGTATTTAGCTATTATTGACCCACCGCAATGAAGGTGTTGATGCCCGTATGCAATGTCGCCGCAGTTCCGTTTGGTATGTTTATGCCCCAATACACGGTGCTCGTGCTTTGGGTCGTCGTTGCAGCGGGCTTAGGAATATTGAGATCGACGTTTGTGGCGGAACCCGTCAAGAACTGACATATCGAGCATGATCCGTATTGGAAGGTGCTTGTCGCATACTTCTGCTCACCGACGGCGATGGTATTTGCGCCGTCGGTAAGATTCGTGCCCGAAACCTGAATATCGATGCCCGCATTGCCGGTATTTTGAATGGTCGACGTTGCAACTGTTGTGCCGGAATTTTGGCCAACCGTGATAGAGCCAAAGTCTATGGTGCCAGTCGTAACAGCAAGCGCGTATAAGGTATTTAATTCGACACCAAATGACGTGGCGACCGTATTGAAGCCCGTTGAATCTTTGACCTGAATACGAGCGAGCCAATTTTCCGATGGGAATACACTTCCCACATCCGTTGCGTCAGCAACATATTGAATATCGGCACGACATGCGAGTGTACACGAGTTTCCTGAACAACTATTAAATGTACAGGATGTCGAGGCAACTTGGTAACAGCTATTGTCGTTTGCGGTACAGCCAGCGCCATTCGCGACCCCCGAGCGATAGATGGTCCCGGTCGCAGAGGTCATGTCAGCGTAGCCGTTAAAGTCGGTGACAGTTGAGGTCGCGTAAATGGTTGTGGTCGCCCCTTCGGTAAGAGTAATGTCCTGGGCGTTATTCAGAGAGAAATTACTAATTTGTGGCGGGAATGAAAGCGTCGCTTGAGCAACATGATCATAGGTATCGAGATCAAGTCCGCC
>JAYTPG010000078.1:0-2525 GCA_043747375.1 Candidatus Kaiserbacteria bacterium
GGCCGTCCACGGGACAATGAATCATTGGTATGGGCTCTCCCCAATAGCGTTGTCGAGAAAACACCCAATCTCGAAGTTTGTAGGTTGTTTTTTTGCGACCGAATTTTTCCGTCATGCGGATTTTTGAATCCTCAACGGGAACGCCGTTAAATTCCCCGGAATTAGCCAATATGCCCGTGCCTGTATATGCACTCGGTCTCAGCATCGCATTCCATAAATAACGCTGTCCGTTTGGTGTAAGTAGGTGTTCGACTTCTGACTGCGACACCCACCGAAAGCCATGTTTTTCTTTTTCCTCATCAGAAATAAGTGTTTGTTCTTCATTCTCTAGCTCAACATAGAATGATTCAAAATGCGCAAACTTATTTTTATTTTTCGGAGTGTGGAAAAATCTACTATGATACACGGGGAGTCGTCGCACAATTCTGAAATTACGAAAACCAGTTTCTTCCGTAATCTCCCTGCGTGCCGCGGCTTCTCCACTTTCATTTTTTTCGATACCACCAGTAACAAATGTGTGCCACGGGACTTTCTTCCAATCTAGAATCAGATATGAATCCTGATTCCAATGCTTAACGATGGCTGTGATGGCAGGCCCATCATCAATGGGCATTCCCTCTTTTGGCCTATCATCGTCTCGCAAACCAGAAAAAACAGGTTCAATAACCTGCGTGACGGGTAAATCAAATTTCTGTGCAAATTCAAAATCACGCTCATCGTGAGCAGGAACGGCCATGATCGCGCCAGTACCGTAGTTGGCCAGGACATAATCCGCGACGTAAAGCGGAATTTTTTCGCCCGTCGCGGGATTGATAGCTTCGACTCCCTCAAGTCTTATACCGGTTTTTTCTTTATTTTCTTGCCGCTCGAGCTCGGTCTTCTTTGCCGACATACCAATATATCGGTATACCGCTTCGCGGTTCTTAAGTACGTTCCTGTGGTCGGCGCGCATCGCCAATTGGACCCACGGATGCTCAGGCGCCAACACGAGATATGTGGCACCAAAGAGCGTGTCCGGGCGAGTCGTAAAAACGCGAATGCTTGGAATGATTGCTCTCAAAATTTCTGGCTCGGAATCGCCATTAAAATGAGGCTTCTGGGCGGCAACATTCATTTGATAGCAGCCCAACTCTTTTGCGTATCTTTCACCATCTGCTACAGGTACGATCGGGTCGAACGTGTCATAGAGCGCGACAAATCCGTTGCAGTTTTGCTTAATTTTCTTCCAATCGAAACCTTTATGCAGTGCTGCCGATACGCTTGGACGCTTTTTTCCGTCTTTAAAGATTGATGAAAATGGCGTCGCGAGCAATGTAACTCGCCCAAGCTTCACTCCTCGCTCAAGAAGCCGCAGAGCTACTATGCCCGCGAACGAATGTCCCAGAATGGCAGTATTTTCATCAAGTGCAAAATTCCGCTGCAAAAAATCCGCCTGCTCGTCGTCGTTTGGCTCTTCGGCATTTGGTAATTGAGGAGAATGAACTTCATACCCAAATGCTTCGAGTTTGTTCTTTAAAGCTGGTTTGAACGCACCTCTAGAAGTTCCTCCTTTACCATGTAACAAAATGATACGCTTAATTGAGTCGGTGAGAGGAAATTCGATTTCCGCGCCCTCAGACTTCCCTATCCAATTTCTTTGTGACTCTTTTATATGCTCCTGCCACTGCGGTAAAAGCGCCAAGTCCTCTAAGAGACGATCTGCATAGTCAGTGATTTTTAATATCCACTGACGCATGGGTCTACGTTCCACGATTGTTCCGCAACGCTCGCACTGATTGCCATCAAGGTCTTCATTTGCAAGTCCTGTCTGGCATGAAGGGCACCAATTAATGGGTTCGTACGATTCATACGCCAAGCCTTTCTCGTAGAGCTTAAGGAAAATCCACTGCGTCCACTTGTAAAATTCCGGGTCGGTCGTGTTTATTTCTCGTCCCCAGTCGTAATCGAGGCCAATCATTTCCAACTGCTCCTTAAAGCGCTTGATGTTGTTCTCCACCGCTTTACGCGGATGAATTTGATTTTTTATCGCAAAATTTTCCGCTGGCAGACCAAACGCGTCCCAGCCCATGGGGTGAAGCACCTCTTTGCCTTGCATACGGGCGTGGCGGCTATATATGTCCGTCGCAATGTAGCCCTTCGGGTGCCCTACATGAAGTCCGTCACCGGACGGGTACGGAAACATGTCGAGCACATACTGTTTCTCTTTTTTTGGATTCTCGCGCGATTTGTAGATGCCTTTCTTGGCCCAGTACTTCTGCCATTTGCCTTCAATCTTTTTTGGCTCGTACTGCTTCATTCCAAATAGCCTAGCATAGCCTGGCTAAATCTTCGACTGATGCAGAGGGGGGTTACTTAATTGGTTTCGTAAACGGAGGGTAACGTTGGGGATCAATGGTTCGCTCAAAGCACCTCTCACCCATTGCGTGAGTCCATGGCTGAGTTTCGAGGTCTGGTCCTTTTGCGCCCGCAAGCGGGGCTGACACCGGCATTGCGCGACCGTTTGTCATTGAATTGGCCTGTGTCTC
>JAYTPG010000079.1:0-31536 GCA_043747375.1 Candidatus Kaiserbacteria bacterium
TAAGTGCAATGATCCTGAGCCAGAACCACTTCGGGGGTTCACTTGATACCACGACGTCTTGATTCATTATCGAAATAATATCATGCTCAGAAGCCTTGCGGGGTCTCGTCTCCTGTGACAGTGAACTATTTTTCAATTATTTCGCCTTGCTTTAATGTCTGGTCTTTTATATATGCAAGCATGATACCCATAACAAACGGGTTCGCGTTGCGGCCTCTCATAAGAGCGTCTTGGAGTTCGACATAGGGGGAGTACGATGCGCTACTGTATATTTGATCGCCTTCCGTCCTGGTTGTGCCTTCGTATGCTGGATGTTTCGCCGCGAAATCATCTACTAATCGATGAATTTGAGCGATCTGTTTTTGAGTTATTGAAAGCGAATCCCCGATCTCCTTGTCCAGAGAGGAAAGAACATTCATGACCTCCTGTGAGGGGGCGGACAGTTCATTACTAGAGACATACTCACCCCCGGCATTATAGTTGCCGCGGGCTGTGTCTTGCGCATCGGTAGGAGCACCAGCCGCTAGTGCACCAGCCAATGCAATACCGACAAATTTCGGCCCTCGGTTCCCTGGTGCAGCATTATTTTTTTCAAAAGGCATATTTCAATTTTAATTGAATAATACGGCAACAGTAACACATTTAATTTGTGCAAAACCACGATATCTACGTGTGATTGATGAATTGTGGCTTGAAGCCATTCAAAGTGTTATTATTAATCCATGATAAGGAAACTTGTCGCAGGTATCAGTGCCTTTGTTATGATAAGTCCTGTTCTTGTATCGGCAGATGCTGTATCCCACGATACTCAATTCGTCGCCATCTATTCTCAACTTGTGCAACTTCTGCAAAAAGAACTACTCCTACTCCAATCTCAGCCTGTTTCTCACGCATCTCTTGATTTCTCTACCTCAACAGGAAAAGCACCTCTTCTCGTCTTTTTTACGCTTCATAACGGAAATGGAACAGAGGCGATCGATTATGGAGACGGCCACTCATCGGGGAGCAATGGCTGTGCTAGAAACTCACAAGGCTGGTGCGACTTTTCGGTCGCCAAAACACACACGTATGAACTTCCCGGCACCTATAAGGTGACCGTGTATTCGCATCCCACCCCAAAAACGCTCAAGGTAGAAAATATGTACACCGTTTCCGTCACCCCATAGCTTTACAATTACTGCCTGTGCTATAATGCATTTCCTTTAAGAGGTAAACATAAAATAATATGCATACCGTAACAATTTACTCAACGCCATCGTGTCACTTTTGTCACGCCGCTAAGGATTTTTTCACCGCAAATAACGTACCTTTTAGTGACTTCAATGTCGCCTCAGATCTTCCGAAGCGTCAGGAGATGATTCAAAAAAGTGGACAGATGGGCGTTCCTGTCATTTTCGTTGACGATGAACTCATTGTCGGCTTTGACGAGGATCGTTTGAAAACATTGCTCAAGATTGCATAGTCAACATTTGATACAGTATATCATTCCCAGGAATGATATACTGTATTCAATGAAAAAGTTGGATGTTGACCGTGTCGAACAGATTATTCAGCTCCGACGGACGGGACATTCTCTTCCGGAAATCCTACAGTCGGTAAATTGTGGTTATGGTACCGTGTGGCGTTACATACGAGACGTCAAAGTAGATAAAAAATATCAAGATATCCTCAGAATTAAGAAAGGAGGCAGTAAAGCTCGTGCCGATGTCAGATGGCAACAAGCAAGGACACAGATGCTGCCATTGATAGGAAATCTACAAAAACGAGACAAGCTACTGATCTTAGCGGCACTTTACTGGGGCGAAGGCACGAAAAGCGAATTGAATATCATAAATAGTGACGCGGAATTGCTCCGAGTTTTTTTAATTTGCATTGAGGAGTTAGGGGTGTCGCGACACGCACTATCGTTTTCGCTGCGCACTTTTGAGGATATTTCTCTTAGGAAGGCGAAGCAGTACTGGGCTAAACAACTAGATATCCCGGTTGCAATCATAAGTAGTGCCGAAATTAAAAGAGCAAAGAAGATCGGTAAACTTCCGTATGGCATGTGTCGCATTCGCATGCGTAAAGGAGAGCGCTATTTCAAGCAAATAATGAGCATGATACAGTTGATCGCGTCGCAAACTAACGGCCCTCGTAGTTCAATGGATAGAACAGCGGCGTCCTAAGCTGTAGATCCAGGTTCGATTCCTGGCGCGGGCACAGAGTAATAGGGTGGTACAATCCTGCAATGCCTCCGATTCACAACCCGACTCAAGACGAAATTCTTCGATTAACGAAAGAAAATAACAAAATGCTTCACGCGATGCGCAGGAATGCCTTTTTGGGTGGCCTTGTGCGCATACTTGTTTGGGCGGCCTTTGTAATTATTCCGGCATGGCTGTACTTACAATACCTTGCCCCAATGGTTCAACAGCTTACTACAACAGTGAACCAGGCGCAGACCACTGGCGCTAAGGCGCAGATTCAAATGGCTGAATGGCAAAAAGCGCTACTTGATCTTGAGGCAAAGATTCCTGGTCTTGCTCCGAAAAAATGATGTATGCGGTCTCGTTTGTTATTAAATAATATCGTTCAATTTGCGATCCCACTCTTCACTCTTGGCGGAATCTTGCTTATATCTTTAAAACAACCAGGATTGGGACTGGTTTCAAATCTCATTGCGCAACCGTTCTGGCTTTACGAAACGTACTGGACTTGGAAAAGACTAGGGCAGTGGGGAATGTTTTTTAACACGGTCTCCTATTCTGGGATAGTATTGTTTGGAGTCATAAATTACTTTATTCTCACGTGATCCCGTGCCCCATGAAAAAAGCCTGGAGATATGTTAATCTAATCCGACGCCTGCCCGAACACCAAAACCTCAACTATTCATCTGGATATATTGCAGGCATGGTTGTATGACAACGGGATAGCGTATATCACTAAAATCGGTGTGTGCTGGTTTTGGTGAGCGGGCCTGGGTAGCTCAGTTAGTAGAGCATTCGCCTGAAGAGCGAAGGGTCACCAGTGCAAACCTGGTCCCAGGCACAAAATTAAGAAGTAATTTTGGGATTGGGACCAGGTTAGGAAGGGGTCGGGAAACGGGAGTTTCCCGTCGAGGAAGGTTTGGGAAAACCGTGGGTTTCCCAGGACCGTGTGTCCCAGGCACTAAATTGAATTTAGAAGCCGAGTGTGTAGGTCATCGCGCCACCACCAGAAGCGAGCCATTTCGAGGTATCGATCTTAACGTCGCGGACGGTTCCAAGCTCTCTGTATTTGAGAGCTCCATTTTTTAAGGCGTACTCATAGAGGTCTTTTGTCAGCTCAACGTCTTTGATACAGTATTTTCGTACTTTTTCTACCTCCCCATTTCGCCACCAAACGAGGGACTGACCGCCATGACCACTTTTTTTCTTTCCCAGGGTTCCGTCTGCCACGGCGTCCAGGCGCATTCGACGCCCGAGAGTTGTATAAATTTCCGCCATAAGGTCGATACTTTTAATTTTTGTGAGATCCCCTGGATAGTACTTATTCAGAAGGGGAATATCGAAATGGTCTGAATTATATCCAACGAGTACGTCGGTTTCTTCTAGAACTTTCCATAGCCGCGGAAGTTCAGATTCCAAAAAAGAATCATATTCACCCGTTACGGAATCATGAGTGCACACGATGGCGATTTGCAAATCCGAGGGTTCAGTTCGGCCTTCGCCGAGCCAATTTGCAGTTTCAATGTCGAATGTAATGGTGCGCATCGGAAGAGTATAGCAAATATAAAAAAGTGGCCGCTCACGATGGAGCGGCCATAAGTATTCTCTCGAACACGTTTTGCGCGAGTTTGTTAGTAAGCCAAAGCGTGTATCGTATGTTGTCCCGTAAGAAACATATGACTCCCAGGAGCTCAAACATCAGCCCCCCGAAACCGCACCACCAGAAGACCCATATCGTTACGTTATCCGAAGCGAAAAGCAGGATAACAAGCGACATGTGGATATAGATAAGTCCCACAATAACGAGGACCTTTGGCAACGCATTATTCTTGCCCATTGGCTTTTCTCCATTTTTTTGAAAGAACTGACGGTAGAGGAATGTTGTACCATTTAATTTGAGGGACTTCAACCAAGTGACGAAAAAAGATGGTCCGCAATCTGGTCCGCGGGGAGGATCTTCTCTTCTCCCGTAGAGAGATTTTTTACCGCGTATTTCGCACTGTCGCGCTCTTTTGTACCGATTGCAACCACAAAAGGCACTTTCATTTTATCGGCTTGGCGGATCTGATCTCCCACCTTCTTTCCCGAAAAGTTTACCGACACGGCGACGTCCTCTCGTCGAAGATCTTGTGCCAGTTTTATTGCATGAGGCATGGCTTCGGTGTCGATGACGCAGAGCATGAGTTCACATGCGGGCACGTAATCCGGCAGAAGCGCGTGTGTTTCCAGGAAATCACGCGCGGTCACGTCTCCCATAGCGAATCCGACTGCAGGGACTGGCTGACCACCAAAAAGAGAAAGAAGGTTGTCGTACCGGCCGCCTCCCGCGAGGGAGCGGTTATTGGTGGCATGTGTATCAAAAACTTCAAAAACCATTCCGGTGTAGTAGTCGAACCCCCGGGTCGTTTCAGTGTCGACGACCATGTTGTGCACGCCCATGTGCGAGAGAAGCACGCGGAGGTCCTCTAGATATTTTGTTGAGGTTGTTCGTTCGAGCTGGTCGAGAAGGGCATCAACTTTTACGCGTTCAATGATGGCAGAAAGTTCGCCGGGAAAATCTTCGAGTTTCGTTTTTCGATCGAGAAGCCGAGTCACGTCCGCTCGAAGATGCTGGGCAATTTCGATCGAGTCGTACACCGCATCGAGAATCCGTCGATCGGAGACGCGAATTTCGAAGTCTCTCTCTTCGGCGCCAAATGCGCGCATAACGGCGTGTGAAAGCGCGATGATCTCCGCATCTGCTTCTATGGCGCTGCTGCCAACGATATCGGCGTTCAGCTGAAAAAATTCTCGGAGTCGTCCGCGCTGAGTGCGGTCGTAACGGAAAAAATTGGCGATGGAATACCATCGAGCCGGCATTGGAATCTCACGTTGTTTACCTGCCACCATTCGCGCCAGTGTCGGGGTCATTTCGGGCCTCAGAGTCACTTCGCGATTCCCCCGGTCGATAAAGGTGTAGGTTTGCTCTTTCACGATTTCTTCACTCGTTTTTGCACGGTAGAGCTCCGCTGGCTCGAGCGGGGAAGCGTTATACTCCTCGTACCCAAACAATTCGCAAACACGTTCCATGTGTTCAAAAAGGTATCGTTGAACAAATTGATCAGCCGGGAAAAAGTCGCGTACTCCTTTGTAAGGGTCGGTACTCAGCTTCTTGTCGTCGCTCATTGCTTATACTATACGTTTTTATTTGCTCCCGGCAATCCAATAACGAAAGTTGTGCCTTTGTTCTTGCCTTCGGAATCAACCCAAATGCGCCCGCCATGAGCGTCGACAATTGCTTTAGCGGAAGAGAGTCCAAAACCCGTGGATTCCGGATTTATGTCCCTTGAATGAGTCCCGTGACCGCCGTCAGTAAAAAGTCGGGTTTTATCTGTCTCCTCAAGACCGACTCCCGTGTCGGCAATCGAGAAGAAAATATTGCCGTCGTTTTCGTACAAATGAATCGTAATTGATCCTGAGGGAGTGTAGCGGATCGAATTGTCGATGAAATTGCGAAAGACAAGATCGCGAAGCTTGATCTCGTCGCCGCGCACATTGCACGGACCCGAATATGTTGAAGAAAGCGCCAGGCCCTTTTTTTCCGCGATAGGACGAAACTGATCTACAAGTTCCGTTACAACAGGAGAGAGGTCAAAAACATTCCGTGACAATTGAAGTGATCCCGTTTTGGCTGAGGTTTCTGAGAGCATATCCATAACGGCCGAGACACCGCGTCGCGTTTCGGAAAGTGCATTCTCCGCAATTTTTTTGACTGGGTCTCCAACAGGCCCGAAATCGCCTTCAGCGATTGAGGCGAGCGCAGCAGCGTCCTTTGAAAGATAGCTTTTTACTTCGTGACTCACCGTATGTAGAAGTTTTTCTTGATTTTTGTTCGCCTCTTCGAGGACTCCTACGCGGCTGGTCGCGGCAATAATTACTTCACGAACTCGTTCTGGATGAGGAACTCCAGAAGCTCGAGCATATTCGTCGGTAGGTCCGGCCGTTTGAATTTGAAGCGTGCCATAGTGAAAAAAGGTCTGCCAAAAATTTTCCGTATGTACGGTTACTTCTTGGACGCGCTCAATACCCCACGTGGATACGTTGCGATTAAAAAGCCGGATCTGATCGATGTTTATAATGCGGCGATTAGTCACGACCCAAAGGTCGAGATAATAATTGGTCCAGAGGACGGCGAGAGAACACCACAAAACAATAAGCCACCAAAGCGAGGCGAGTACTGGAATATGCATTTTGTACATAAACTCAGGGGTGACACCCATGACCGAGGTATATGCAGCGAGCGCGAAGGGAATGAGTCCCGTCACGAAGATGCTCAGCGCTGGGAGCGCGAACATGACCCAGTGTTTTCTAAAAAGAAGTATAATCTCCTCGCCCGGCTGAAGCTCAAGTTCGCTCATAGAATGCGCGCGGGAAGAAACGCTAACAGAGATAAGAGGAGTGCGATTGAAACCAATGTATACAGCGTGACTGCCAATCGGGCCACTCGTCGGTTGACCGCAAATTGCGACCAGTGATACTGGAGTACGAAACCGAGGGTAATGACAAACACAAGGGTCGCGCCAGACACCACCCAAATTATGATCGTAATAGCGTTTGTGACGTCCACATGACCATTATAGAGGCAAAACGCGACGGCCAATGCGCCAACATGGGAAAAATACTTTGAGCTGCGGGTCCAAAAGTGTATACTCACCGCGATGTCACCAAAGACGGATTCTCGTTTCCGTATAAAACGTTCAGGGCCCAAATTGGGGCTCGGACTTTTTGCCCGCGTCACTATAAAAGACGGAGATTTCATTTTGGAATATACAGGAGAGCGCATTGCTACTGCGTTTGCGGATGCGCTCAATACCAAATACCTTTTTGAGATCAATAAGGCATGGACCATCGATGGCTCACCCCGTTCGAACACTGCTCGCTATATTAACCATGCCTGTGAGCCAAATTGTGAAGCAGACATAAAAAAGGGGAAGATTATGATCCATGCCTGTAGAGATATTTCGATTGGAGAAGAGCTCACTATGGATTATGGAGAAGAATATTTTGATGAGTTTATAAAACCCTACGGGTGTAAATGCGCTTCGTGCGAGGCTGAAAAGGTGCCGGAATCACCCATTGCGGCGCGTGCCTCACATGTTACTATTGGCGCATGAAAAACGGTGTCCGAATTTTTTGGGGAGCTCTAGCACTTATCATTCTTCTCGCGGTTGCCTCAAGCTTTTTTGTCGGAACGGGGGCGTCTTCGGGTAAGCTAGACACCTTTGCACAATGCATCAAAGAAAAGGGCGTTACGTTTTACGGAGCTTTTTGGTGTCCGCATTGTCAACGCACAAAAGCGATGTTTGGAAGTTCTGCACACTTATTGCCGTATGTAGAATGCTCGAAGCCTGACGGAAAGACTCAGACACAAATTTGTATTGATAAAAAAATCGAAAGTTATCCAACGTGGGTTTCCCCAGCAACGACGACCATTTTGACGGGCGAGCACACGCTGAAAGAGCTTTCTGACTTCACGGGATGCCCGCTTCCTGCAGGGGCATAAGCTATGTTTCCAGTTGAGACCTTAAGCTACTGGCTCGCTCTGGGGACGATAGTTATTCAAATTCTCGCCGCTGTTTTTTTGTCTCTCTTTTTTCTTCAAAAGAAATATCCGGACTTGCGAGACATTGCAAGTATTTTGCAAAAATGGGGTCTCTGGGTCAGCCTCATTCTTGCAATAGGAGCCAGTGCCATGACGCTCTTTTATTCTGAAGTTCTTGGCATTGAGCCGTGTGGCTTGTGTTGGATACAGCGAGTCTTTCTCTACCCGCAAATTCTCCTCTTTGCGATTGCTATTTGGAAGAAAGATAAGAATGTGGCTGATTATTCAATAGCATTCTCAATTGTGGGTGGACTGACCGCGCTGTATCAACATTACCTACAAATGGGGGGAACAAGCATCCTTCCGTGCCCCGCGTCTTCAAGTCAGGCGGTAGACTGCGCCGTTCGTTTTGTTTTCGAATTCGGCTATATCACGTTCCCAATGATGGCGCTCTCACTTTTCGCTTTTTTGATCGTACTTATGTCTTTTGTTCGACAACGAAATTAGAACTTGCGAACGATTTCTAGATTATGTAGGGTATCTGTAGCCGTCAGGAGGTCGGCCGAAATGACTGATGCTCACGTCGAAAGGCTGAAAGACATACTAGGAGAAGGCGTAATGAGATTCCCCATTCGAATCGTTGGAAAGTCGAGTAAGGGTATGCCTCTTGGAGTCAACATTTTGAGCTTGCAAGATGCGGACTCTCAACTAAAGGTCCTGAAAGACTTTGGGCCAGACTGGGACTCTCTAGTGATGAAGTCAACGTCTTCGATATAGGTTAGAACGGGTACTACCCTCGCGATCTGACGATTGCGGGGGAATTTTTTTTAAAGCACGGGTTCGCGAGCATGATATTTGAAGTAGCGACCCTCAAGTGAAAAACGGTCGTAGCCGTGGCAAAAGAGAGAAATCAAGACGCCAATGAGCACGAGATGAGGCCAAACTGCCTCGCCGAAATAAAGGAGCGACAGGAAAATCCAAAACAAAAAGAAAAGAGCGGTGTGACGAATCTCCAAGCCGAAGATGAGAAAGAGTCCGATAAGACTTTCAACAATAAGAGCACCGAGCACCACAAACAGAGGTTCAAAATGGAAGAAGTCGGTAAGATGGTAATTGGTAACAACATCAAGAGCAAGCTGGCTGTGTACAAATTTAGCGTAATAAGGTGCGTATAGTATCGAAATACCGAATAGTATGCGTAGTGTAGGAAATGCATATGGTTCAAGTCTTCGAGTGATAGAGTGAAAAAAGCTTTTGTGATGACAAAGCAGATTGTCGAGTGAAAGTCTCCCTCCTCCGAGAAAAATGGCAAAAAGAATTTCTCCAAGATAATTTGAATAGGTGAGCATATACACGTTGTAACGAGCAATTCCCACAAGGAAAATACCAAGTGCCACGACTCCCGCCGGTCGAGTCCAAAAACCAATGAGGCACAGTGTTCCGGTAAGGTAGAGCGCAAGTTGGAGCAGGGAGGCGAGATCGCCAAATTCCGATAGAGGTAATTCTGGTCCAAAAAGAGCCTTGTGATATGCGCTCGCTATGAGACAGATGCCAAGAGTAATTCGCGCGATTGGAGCTGCCCATGGCTTCAGACTGTTTAGAATCGGGTTAAAGGTTCGTTCAAGAATGCGTGTTATCGACATTGCAAATACGGTACTAACGAGAATGATTCCCACCATTCCGTAGAATAAAAATAGCCGCGGTTCTTTTGCAATCATCACAAGCGGATTTGGAGAAGATGATGCCAGGTCACGAGCGATCGTTTCGGGGCTGAGCACATACACTTCGTGAGCTGATGCGACGCTAGGAAACAGGCCCGAAAAGAGTCCCAAAACCCCACTTAGCAATATATGGACATCGGACGTCCATACTCGTTTCAGAAAATAAAATATGGACATCCGATATCCATATTTGGGGCGTTTGTCCAAGGGGAAGTTAGACATGCGTCATAACGCTTTTCTCGATGTCTTCTAGCGTGCCGCCGACTTTTTTCCCCGGATTAAAAACCCCAAGTGGATCAAAGATGTTTTTAACTTCAGCGAACAGCTCAATCATTCTAGGGGAAAACATGAGCGGTAAATACGGGGTGCGAATGATGCCATCGTTATGTTCTCCGGTAATGGAACCGTGATACTTCGCTACCAATGCGTAGACTTTCGGCATCAAGTCGAGCATGTCACGGCGGTCAACCTCGTGACTCATGTCGACAAGAGGGATTACATGAAAGTTTCCATCGCCAATATGTCCTGCGATGGTATAAATAAATCGATGCCCCGAAACGAGAGCATATAATTCCGGTAGAAAGGTAGGATAGTCATCTGGATGTACCACGACGTCGTCGATAAATGATGCCGCATAGCGACCCTTCACATTTTTTCGTAGTAGCGCAAAGCTTTCTCTGCGTACTTTCCAGTACTTTTCCGCTTGAATTTCGCTTTTAGCGATGCGGGTTTGTACCGGCATGTCGTTCAGTGCCTCCCTGGTGTGGCGTACTTTTTCAATCGCATCTTCAGTGCTCATTTCTGCAAATTCGGCCATAAGGATGAGTTTGGGAATACCTCCTCGAATCACCGTCCAGACTTCTGGCAAGAATGCAAATCCTAATTTAATTGCTTGCCAAAATCCTAATTGCATCAGCATCTGGGGAAGGAAGCGAACTGCGAGCGAGAACGTTTTGTCGTCATACGACTCAAATGATTCAGGCTTGAAATGCAAAACTCGCTTTACGATTTCAGGAAGCGCGCCGATGTCGCTCATAAAGATTATGAGCATCGCGCGGTGACTATTTGGTTTGATCAGTCCAAGAGTTGCTTCTGTGACGAGAGCGAGGGTGCCTTGCGAGCCGACAATAAGCTGAGTTAAATCAAATGTTTTCGCGACGGAATCATAAATATTCCAAAGAGCATATCCCGCCGAGTTTTTTGTGACGTTAGGTGTATTTCTCTCGATTTCATCCTTATTCTTTTGTAAAAGAGTGTCGATATCTCGATAGATTTTACCTTCCAAATTTTGCAGGCCTTTCTTTGCGATGAGCTCCGATTCAGAGAGCGGCTTAAATTCAGCCTTTGAACCATCTGAAAGAACGACTTGTAGGTCGCGAACATATTTATTTGTCTTTCCATACCTCAGTGTTAATTCGCCTCCTGAATTATTTGAGACGATCCCGCCCATCGCACAAAGTTCTCTTGAGGCCGGATACGGGGCAAAAATCATGCCATTTTTTGAGAGGGTAATTTTCTCAAAATCGCGATAGTACACTCCCGGCTCAGTGGAAGCAAAATCTTTTCCCACGTGCGTGACGTGATTCATGTATTTCGTGAATACCACAGAAATAGAATTGGTGAGCGGACCCCCCGTCATATCGGTGCCCGCAGAACGGCCAGTGAGCGTTAGGTTTTCCCCAGACGCGCGTGCGGCATGAACAAATTTTACTAATGCGGCCACGTCGTCCTCGTGTTTCGGAAAGACGACTACTTGTGGCGTTCGTGTGAAGATACTGGTGTCGCGACTATATTTTGCAAGAGTTTCTACGTCGTCCAGCGCATCACCCGAAATAATTTCAGCTAGTCTTTCGCGTAGTGTCATGCGCGAATTATAGCCCATGTCTGCGCAGATACGCTCGCGGGAACTGTAAATTCGTTAAAGTGAAGTAACGTTCAGCATTTGCAAAACGTGTGGCTGGTCGTACGTGTTTCGGGTCCATGTTTCAAAGCCAACAGAGCCAGAAACAGGCATGTCTTGAATTGTTGCAGACAGCGCTTTTTCTCCGTCGACATAGCACGATACCGTGTTTCCGTTTACCGACGCGCCTGCTTTCGCATCTTTCCAGGGCTCGTCAGCGCGGACAGCAAGTCCCGGAGAAGATCCCATACTCGTTGAAACGCCTTTTCTCACGCTATAAATTGAGACGGTTGCATTGTAACTTCCGAATGCGCAGGAAATAAAATTAGCGTCATCGACGTATCGAACAAGAATAGAGAAGCTTTCGGTAGGTCCCCAGTAGGTGGTGGTGTCCACCTTATAATTACGCCAGAGCTGCCCGCCCCGCAAATAACTCATGGAGCCCGTAGTCTTTTGAGCAGAGGGTCCCATGCGAACGCCGTTATTAGTGAGATCGAATCTTCCGAAAATAGTTCGCCAAGACTTAAGCGCGTCGGGAGTAAATTTTAAGGAATAAGGCAAATCAATTGGCGTCGCAGGCTTTTCAGGTGCTTCTCCCTGATAGGGAAGCGGTTCTTTCCAGCGGGCATGCTGCGGCACTTTCTTCTCCAAGTGAATTGCGTCAACGTAGGCGACGCCTGGATGATCGGATCCAATTGAGTATCCGCTTATGGTGCGCCCATTTTGTCCCAGAGGAAAGAGATTGGCAAACTGAATCGAAACCACGTTCCAGGCGGACGGATTGAGCGAACCAGCACTGGTGTACCAACTAATGGATTGGCGACCAAGAGAGCGTCCGTAGGTATCAAATAATTCTATGTACAGATCACCCACCTTTTGATCGGGAAATACGGCAAGTGAAATTCCTTCGTATGGAGAAACGTCGATGTCTGACGCGTTGGTCCGAGCCCCGGCCCATTCTTGGAGAAATTGTATTTTAATCGCGCGCGTTCCTTCGAAATACTGCTCCGAGGAACTCCAGTTTGTTTCGACGCTCCACGACCAGTCTGAAAATGCGAGCGGAAGAGAGTCTTGATAAAAGTATTCCCCCGTGAACTTAGGATGAACCTCCTTGTCTCTTTTCATTCGCTCGAATGGATCTCGTGCAGGGTCGTAGGAAATTCCGACCGACGCGGCGTCCGCGGTGCGTAGTGGGTTGTAGAGATAAAACAATTCTGCGGTAACAAGAGTAAAAATCGCCGTAATAAAAAGAAAAACAAACCAGAATATCTTCCAAAATTTATCGACGTGCGTCATATGGTGTTTGTGGATACCTCGAGAGCATTATTATTTGGATCCATGGAAGTGCTTAATGCGTAGGATGATTGTGCCGCCTCGGACATTTCCCCGCTCGACTGCTGTGATGAAATTGTGGTTTCAGAAATATTCAGCTGGCTCGCAAGAATCGGGGACAGCATGTTTTCCTCGGTAGTTTTTGCTATCGGTAAAGCTTCCGCATCTCCGCGCGCAGTTGTATGAGATTCTCCGAGAATGATTGGGGCGGAAGTCGTACCAGCAGGAACCGCCGAGACTGCTTGAAAGTAAAAACGTTGGGTTTCGCCTGATTTTGCGAATTTATTCCAACCGGAACCTGTTCCTTCGATGGCACGAATAATTCCTCGTATTACCGAGTAATAGAGAAGCTGCCGATATACAACTCGCTGAATAGGTACATAGCAAAAGAGTCGCCATCGTTCCGGTTCTCGCCAAATTCCGAGCGCGGCGTAAAAGATATCGAACATGGTAAACAGGAAGAACGGCAAAACAAGTCCTTGCCAATCAGAAAGCAAAATGCCGAAAATCAGTGCGGAGTCTGCAAATGGGTAGGTGACTGGAAGGAAAATATTAAATACGAATATGTTTGGCATAACAATAAGCGTCATACCTGAAAATGGGCGCTCGATTATGACCCCTTTATGTTTCCAGAAACACTGCATCGTTCCGTAGACCCATCGAAATCTTTGCTTCAAAAAGTTCTTTACCGAGTGCGGAGTCTCGGTATAGGCGACAGCGCGCTCTTCGTACGCAATTTTTTTCCCCATGCGCAGCAGAGTCAGTGTCATGTCCTGATCTTCTACAAGAGTGTCGTTTGAGAAACCGCCCGCTTCAAGTACATGAGCCTTGCTCCACGCCCCCGCGGGACCCGGGACAACACCGACAACACCAAAGACTGAGAGAGCTCGCTTATCAATATTTTGGCCGATTGCGTACTCAAGTTTTTGAAACATATCGAGAGAATATCGACTATTCGTTGTGCAAACACGCCCCGCAACTGCAGCGACTTTAGGATCGCTAAAGTGATGCGCGAAATACGAAAGCGCCATAGGCTCAAGCACTGCGTCCGCATCGAGTACCGCGCAGACCGGATATTTTGCGCCGTGCATGCCGTGGTTAAGTGCACTCGATTTGCCCCCGTTTTCGACCTGGATTAATCGAAGAGGGTAAGTCGGATTTGCAGCAATAACCTCTTTTACGACGTCACCCGTTTTATCGGTTGAGCCGTCATCGATTACGATAACTTCTTTTCTCTCGTGACGACTGCGAAGAATGCTCTCGATTGTTGCGCGAATGTTTTCTTGTTCGTTGTATGCAGGAATCAAGACCGAAATGCCCTGATTTTTGTGCCGAAATTGATCCTCGTGGTCAGATTTTTTTCGCGCTTTAAATTTGCCGTAAAAAATAAAAGAAACTAGCACTATGCAGCGAAAGATGACCAAGTACAGCGCGATCTTGATGACGAGGGTCAGCGTGCCTTGCACGCGAGGAAAGAAATACACGTACAAATTTTGTGTAAGCCGTCCTATCCAGTCGGGAATATGTTGAGTTTGGAAAGTTGGCGAGGGCACAACAACGGGAGCGAGAACGCTGAGCGAGCGATTATGAAGCACTTCCCGGGTTCTAGAATCCGTTGAACCGGCAGACCCAATGGCGGACGCTCCGTTTACAATAGCGTTTTTCAACTGGAACTGAAGAAGCGCCGCTTGGGTAGCCGAACCAAAGGAGCCCGTGATGAGGTACGGGTCGAGTTCGCCATCTTTATAAAGAAACCACTGAAGCTGCGTCACCTCACCGTTTGTTTTTTCGTCGGTGTCACCGAGGGAAAGAGTTCGAGTAATGGTGATTTGAGAAGGGGGAGTGAGAAGTTCATCAAGAGAGACTATTGTGTATCCAGCGTTGCGTAGAGTTATAACAATGTCGTCAATTGCTTCTGCGGTATTTTTCTCCTCGTGAAGCAGGATGATGTGTCCGTTTGGGGATTTCTGCAGCGCTTCCCCAACCTTTGCAACCACGCCTTCATTGGTCACCGCAAGCCAGTCGATGGGGTCGATGTCAGAACCTACCGGGTTATAGCCATTCTGCATAATCCACACGATGTCGGACTCAGGGGCAACATACGGATTCATGGTTGGATCAATGCCGATGCCTATAAGAAACGGCGGACGATAATAGGTCGCTTTTTTTCCGGTGATATGTGAAATTAAATATTCCGTTGAATGTAATTCAAAAGAAAGTCTGTTTTCTGTAGACTGCACTCGCTGAGAATGAGTAAAAGAGTGATTGCCAATAGTAAATCCGCGGTCCGAAGCTTCTTTTACGATATTTGGATTTAGAAGCATGTTTTCACCGACATAAAAAAAGGTTGCTGGAGCATGATTTCTTTCGAGCGCATCCATAAGCGCTTCCGATACCTTTGGCCGCGGCCCGTCGTCGAAAGTAAGAGCGATTTTCTTTTTGTTCGCCGGACTATAGTAATAGTGATACGCCTCGGCCGCTTGCACATAGGTAAGTGGTGGGCGAACCGAGCTGCCAAAGAAAATCGTACTAATGAGAAGGCCAAGACCAAAAAAGAGAAAGGCCGCAAAGGCAACCGCCAAAAACCGAAAATATAATTTTCGTTTTCGTGATGAATCCAGAAATACTGCCGACATAGGTTACGAGTTCATGTGTGCGATTTAACACGAACAATGCGCGTCAAAAAAACTCTGCTGTGGCAGCGTTTCCCCCCGCAGGCTATGTTCGTGGATAAAAAAGAAAACTACCATACCATTTTTTGGCACAGCTGGTCCCCCTTATTGACTACGAGGCGCACGCCTTGTAGATGGCCGTATTGTACTCATAAATTGGAAAAAATCCAGAGATTTGGCCATAATGTGGATAACTCGTTTTTTGTGCTTCCGAGGGAGTACCCTCTAAAGACGTGCGCGGCGTCCTTTTCAGAAGACCCGTTTCTTTGTGCGGCGGGCAAAGGGGGAGCGAGGCGGGCCCAAAACCCTGGGAACCAGCTGTAAGCTGGAGTGTTCGGGCCCTCCTCGGTCTCCTAAATTTTGTTTTTTTACGAACGTCTGCCCGTTTTTCAGGCCGGTGGTTTTCTTTCAATGTGCAAAGTCGCGCGTAGCCTAGATGGAAATGGTGTGCCTGTCAATCTTGTATTTTTTTGTCACTTAAAGTAGGGTGTCACCGAACCATGTGCGGCTCGCGGCCTGGGAACTGCGCGTTACTTTGGCGATTATTTAGTAATTACGTTCCCAGCTATTTATGAGCACATCATCATCTTTGTTATCTTCGTTTTTATCTCGCTTCGTTGCGACACGCATTGCAATAATTGTCGGTCTATCTCTCCTTGCGTTTACTTTCTTCTCAAGCCTTGCGTTTGCGGACACTGATGTTCTCGTGGGACGTAATCCCGGTTTTGAAACTAGTTCCACCGGTTGGACTCAAGCAACATTCGGCTCTGTTACACCAGCGAATCCTTATTCTGTATCCACCACAGATAAACACTCAGGGAACGCCTCTGCTCAGATCTCAATTACGAATATTGGCGCCAACAGTGAGGCGAAATGGACATTCACGTTAATTCCCGTTCAGGCAGGGCAATACTACACTTTTAGCGATTGGTATAAATCTGCTACAACCACGTCCGTATTTGTATATTTTGAAGGCGCTCCAGGAGGCGAAATAATTCAATGGATTGGCGACGCAGCCGCATCTCCAACGGCATATACTCAATTCAAAAACGACTTTCTGGTTCCCGCCGGCGTCACTTCAATGACAATCGGCCACTCACTAGTAAGTGTTGGCACGCTCAACACTGACGACTACTCGCTCATTCTTGCCAGTACTACCCCAAGCTTCTCGAAGGGTCTCATCACCATGTCGTTCGACGACGGGTGGAAGTCGTTCATTGAAAACGCATTTCCGATTCTCGCATCATCAACAGTGTCCTTGAAAAGCACGGCATACATCATTTCTCAAGGAAACGTGACCGACCCGACGGACTACATGACCAACGATCAGATAAAATTGCTTGCCACAAGTACTCTCGTAGAAATCGGCGCTCACACACGCAATCACTTGGATCTGGTAAAAGACTTTGCATCTGGGACAGGTGCCACATATGGTTACACCACTCAAGCGGGACTTCTCACGGGAGAAATAAATGGTTCTCGAACAGACCTTCAGGCACTTATGGCCGGACTCACCCTCGCTCAGCCAGTCGCCGAAACCATGGCGTATCCCTATGGTTCATATGTGACCCCGGATCACTCCGTTGAAAATGCCGTGGCGGCCGCACAGTTCATCGGAGCCCGCTCGGTAGATCAGGGATTCAATTTGCTCACGACAAACAAATTCGCACTTCGTCAGCAGCACATCACTAACACAACAAAATTTACGGGTGGTCCAGCGGGCACAAATGCAAAAGACTGGATCGATCAGGCTATCGCACAAAAGACTTGGCTCATTATGATGTTCCACGACGTATGGCCTACGATTGGCCAGTGTGTGCAACGTGAGCGACCGGATCTTGCTGACCTCGACTGCACCGACACATCACTCGTCACACAGATCGCGCACTACCTTAAGACGATTGAAACAGGTAGCCCAGGCTCTGTAATTACGGTAGGGGAAGGGCTCCACACGATGATAAACGGCACATTCACCATTTCTGCAACATCGACTGGTTCTGGAACTATTTCGCCGGCTGGCACGGTCTCTGTAATTGCAGGATCAAATTCCTCTTTCACGTTTACGCCCGCAGACGGCAATAAAGTAAGCACCGTGACGGTAGACGGGGTCGCCGCCGCGACAACTTCTCCGTACACCTTCTCAAGTGTTGCCGCGAATCACACGATTACCGTCACTTTTATTGCGGCAAATCGACCCCCGGTTCTCTCTCCCGTTCCAAACCACACAACACAAGAAAACCAACCGCTTACTTTTACTGTGGTCGCGACCGACCCAGACCTCGGTGACTCCGTAAAATATTTCCTAACGGGTTCTCCGCTTGGTGCAAGTATTGCATCAACCACAGGTGTCTTTTCTTGGACGGCGACCTCATCGCAAGCCACTACGACCCCATACACATTTACTATTTCTGCAGTAGACACGCACTTTGCAACAACCTCGACCTCGACCAGCATTGCGGTTCAAAAAGACGTTACACCGCCGTCGGTAGTCGTTTCAACCACGGCAACGAGCCCCACCAACCTCTCTCTTATTCCTTTCAAAGCGACTTTTTCTGAACCCGTTACCGGTTTCAACGCTACTAAAATCACCACAGTGCAGGGAACCGTAAGTAATTTCGTCGCCGCAAGTTCGACCACATATACATTCGACGTCGCGCCAACCGTTGACGGAACAACGACTGTTTCTGTAGCAGCGGGTGTTGCACAAGATTTAGCGGGAACACCAAATCTTAACCTCGCATCTAATGCGGTTGGGATTTTCTCAAATCGTTCAATGCCGGTAATTACACTGAACGGTGACGCGATTGTTGTCACGCGAGTCGGCCAGGTTTACACCGACCTCGGGGCCACAGTCACAGACCCACATGACCCAACGGTAAAAATAGTTACTGGCGGCAGCGTCGCCACCTCGACCGTGGGCGTGTATACCCTTACGTTCAACGCGACTGACACCGCGGGCAATCACGCGACGCAAGTCACACGGAAGGTTGTTGTTTCTGAACTAAATGTAAGTGCAGAACAAACAACAAATGTCGGTCAGACCAGTGTAACGATTACCTGGACAACTGCAGCCTCGGGCACGAGTCGAGTTGTGTGGGACACCGTTACGCATGCTCCTCTTATCGCAACGAGCACAAACTATGGCTATGCAAACACTACGGTAGAAGACACGGCGTCGACGACCGCGCACTCAGTCGTGGTGAACGGACTTACTCCTGGCACGACGTATTACTTCCGGGCAATTTCTCACGGCTCTCCCGAAGCTCCTAGTTCTGAAATTTCAGCACATACAACTGCCCCGGTATCATCAGGTGGCGGCGGCGGAGGTGGTGGAGGAGGTGGCGGTGGGGGGGGAGGCGGCGGAGGTGGCGGTGGTGTTGCCTACACCTACTCGGTGAAAATCAACGGTGAAGCAACCACGACAAAGTCTGCAGTTGTCGTACTCACGCTCACGCCAGCTGGCTCTGCAAATCAGCTCGAAATTTCGAACTATGCAGATTTCCGCTCTGCTACGTGGACTCCGTTTGTCGCGTCCACAACGTGGACACTTCTTCCGGGCGCAGGCACCAAGATCGTCTATGTTCGATACGGAGCGAATAGTACTCTCGTAGCCAACGCGCAAGACAGTATTGTTCTCGCCGATGGAAGTACGCCATCACTTGTTGTGCTCACGCAATCAAATACCGGTGGACAAGTTCTTGGTGCGTCCACGTTTAAATTCACTCGCGACCTCTCGCGAGGCATGGCGAACGACGATGTACTCGAATTACAAAAGAGACTTGTTGGAGAGGGTCTTTTGGTGACGGATTCTCTAACGAAATTCTTCGGAGGCCTCACGCAAAACGCGGTAAAAGCGTACCAGACGAAGCACGGTCTTTCGGCGGCAGGCTACGTTGGCCCGAAGACTCGAGCGGTATTAAACGACGGTGGAACTGGAATCTCTGACGCAGAAAAACAACTGCTTATCGCGAAATTACAGGCTCAAGTGAAGCTACTTCTTGAGCAAATAAAAGCCCTCATCGCAGCCAAAGCGTCAAGTACGTTGAGCCACTAAAGAATGGCTTAAAGTAAGGATTATGCGGCCCCCGAAGGGGGCCGCAAGTCGTTTTGGGCGGCACCTTTTTCCGGACTGGAAGTCAATGTTCGGGCCATGCTATAACGCTCCCTCATGAATAGGGGCACTTGTGTACGTTGTTTTCTCGCAAGCTTCCTTGGGGCGCTTGCACTGCTTTCCAGTCAGCAGGTCTTTGCCGCTAATTTCTCAGATATTTCTCTTAAAACTGACCCTTATTGGGGAGATAACTCATACGGCCCCACTGACTATTTGGTCGATTGGCGGCGATACTGTTCCCCTCGAAAAACCAACTTTGTTCGTTGGTACACGGGTGATGGTACTTTGCGCTCAATCGTGAGCGATTTTGATTGCGCGGATGGCATGTCGACCTTTGCCAGTGGCCCCGTCGGAATTCCCGGAGCAATTTCGCTGTGGGGGTATGCCGCATCGGTGCTTCCTGCGTCAGTGCCTCACAACATTGCCAACAGTAATTTCGGACCCGACGGTGATTTTTACTTTACGCTGACGACCGCGTCATCCACCTATAGTTCAAATTTCGCGAACAACCCGATCGGTGTCACGATTCATCCGAGTCCGGTCTGGGCAGATGGATTATACAGCTCTCTTGATTACACGGGCGACTGGACCCCGTATTGTTCGCCAGGAGCATCAAATATTGTCGAGTGGTATAGGAGGGACGGAACGCGAGAATACAGGGTAACGAGCTTTGATTGTGCCGTGGGCATGGCACTTACGGGAGATAGGATGAATAACATTCCTGGCACGATCCCGCTCTGGCTCGCACCTTCACGAGCTCCGGGGACGCTGCCTCACAATGTTGGAAATTTAAATTTCGGAGGAGATGGCGATTTCTATTTTATCTTGTGGAACAGTCTTGGTGGTTCTTACCGATTCGATTACGGTTGGCACACGGTGAGTGAAGTACACCGTTTCGACTGGTCGTGGCACGCTGGTTTCGGGTATTCCTTTCCAAACCAAGCGACTTCCACTCCTCCTTGCACGGAAAAATGTTACGACAACGTACTTTTTCTCCCTGGTTTTGAGGCAAGTCGGCTGTATCGGCCAGATTCAAATGGCGGAGCGAACCGCCTTTGGGAACCAAACAGTGATGCGGATGCGTCGGATATAGGGCTCGATCAAAATGGCATCAGTATTCGTAATGACATTTTCACAAAAGACGTAATGGATGAGGCATATGTCTCGGAGGCCGGTCCGAACATCTACAAGTCTTTTCTTACGTCGATGGATGATCTAAAGTTGAGTGGCAAGATAAATGATTGGGCACCAATTCCGTACGACTGGCGGCTTTCGCTTGATGACGTTTTAAATTACGGAAACAACGTTGACGGCAAGCTGTATTATTCTGGGGATTTACGTGCAACTTCGACGCCATACGTAATACAAGAACTGAAGCGACTGGCCGCAAGTTCTAAAAGTGGCAAGGTCACGATCATTGCCCACTCCAACGGCGGTCTCGTCGCTAAAGCGCTTATGTTGAAGCTGGGGTTAGACGCGGCGAAGTACGTCGACCGAGTCATCTTGATTGCCGTGCCGCAAGTTGGCACACCGGCGGCGATTCCGGCGCTTCTTCACGGCTACGGTCAAAATATTCCGTTTCTCCTTTCTGAAAAAGCGGTTCGCGCGTTCGGAATAAATTCACCTGGTGCGTACAATCTTCTCCCATCATTCAGCTATTACTCCTCTGTTTCGGACCCAGTCATTTCGATTGATGCGAGTACGCTACCAAATTGGGTCTCAAAATATGGAAACAGTATTAGTCTCGAAGGGGAGTTTAGAAATTTTGCAGTCGATTCATTTGAGCGCGTTCCGGCAAACAATTTCAATATAAAAATCCCGACGCAACTTAATGCAAATGTGCTTTCGCAGTCTGAGGCCATGCACGCGATGCTCGATTCTTGGACGCCGCCAGTTGGCGTTCAGCTTATTCAAATCGCAGGGTGGGGAGTACCGACAACCATCAAAGGTATCGAATACGCGAGTTCAACGAAGCCAGTCTTTTGTACTGGCATTTGCCCAGGTGGGCTTACCGTGAATCCAAAAACAACGATTGACGGCGATGGCACGGTGGTGGTTCCGAGTGCACTCTGGACGAGCGCTTCGGCCGGGGCGGTTAATTATTGGTTGGATTTGAAGAAATACAACAAAGATCACCCTTTTCAAGCCGCCTTGCCGCCCACTCGTTTTACGCATACCAGAATTTTGGAAGTCGAACCACTCCTATCCTTCTTAGAAAATGTCTTGACTGGGACACAGATTTCAGTAGATCAATATGTATCCACACAAGCTCCATCTGCATCTGAGAGTCGTCTCAGTTACGCTCTTCATTCCCCGCTCACTTTCGACTTATACGACAACCAAGGTCGTCACACTGGAGTCTCCACAACGACAGGGAAGGTTGTCGAGGAAATTCCAGGAACTTATTATATGCAATTCGGCGAGGTCAAATATATTTTTAGCGATGCGTCTACACCAAACCACATCGTTATGAGCGGCTACGCAAACGGCACATTCACATTCATTGTAAACCAGCTGCAAGGGGACTCACTTATCGCTACCTCTACATTTAAAAACATTCCAACCACATCACAAACAAAAGTCACGATTGATACCGTGTCTGACATCACGACCCTTTCTCCTATGCGATTGGATTTGAACGGTGACGGCATAGCGGACTACAGCCTTACTTCAAAATTAAACGATACAGCAGTTCTGGACACAACTCCACCTGAAATACAGATCAAATTCAGCACTTCCACTAATACACTTGTTTTTTCTGGCATGGACGATTCAGGCCAGGTCAGTATTATTGCTGCAACGAGCTACCCAGCGTTCAAGAAGAATCAGAAGACTATTCAGGGCACTGCAACGACGACGATTACAGGCCGCGATTCTGCAGGGAATACGACCTCATTAATATATACCGAAAAGCTTCCACACCCAGACCGACGCATCCCTATCTCCCCCACATCCATCAGTTACAATGGGATCGTGGCAAATCTCGGCACGACAACGCTAAAATATAAATGGGCACTAAACAACGACAATGGCTACAAAATGTTTTCCTCGTTTATTCAAACACCTGCAACAAGCACTGAATCCCACTGGCGACCAAAGAAGAATGTAACCATCCTAATGACGAACCCACTGGATGTCGATGATTCTGACGGAGATGATGATGCAGACGCACGACTTACTACACTAAAACTTGCCGGATTTGTTATTCCAAATCTTAAAACACAACAAGGTAAAGTAATGATTGGTTATTAAACATGATCACGAAGAAGAATTTAATTTTTCTCTCGGGTGGAATAAGCACCTTCTTACTAGTGGTGAATTATATTGGCACGTACCGAATCTGCGACTTTTTCTTTCTCGGTGGACATGAGGGAAATTGCCCCTCGATTCTCGCAGACACTCTCATTAGTTTTTTTCCAGTCATGCCCCTGTTCGTACTTTCTCTAATCGCGTATTCTCTTCGTGAAGAAACTTTTCGCGCGTGGCTCAAATTTACCTACGTTTGGATTCCGCTCACAATGCTTCTCGTTCTTACCGCTCCCGAATATGGCAATGCATTCCTCCCGATCGAGAAAGGAACCGTTTCTTTTTTCTTTTCCCTGCTTTACGTAATCATCTCTCTTGGAATTCTCATCACTATGTCGCTAAAGGCCAAAAAGAAACAGTAGTCTCGTAACTTAAAAACAACTCTTCAAAGAGGCGCTAAAAAAGGCCTCAACTGAGCCATCAGAAAAACCAACGCCTCGCCTTAGGAATAGGCTCTGAAAGAGGAAGCAAAAGAGAGAGGCCGCCCAAAGTGAGAGCGGCCTTGTAGATGAGTGCCTGATGGCCAGGAGGGTTCATTTCGTTGAATGTGACGATCAGAATGAGACTGCCGTACATGCCAGCTGTGAATATTGCAACAAGCAACCATTCGTACCAGACTGTTTTATCGAGGGTATCCTCGATACGTACACATTGTAGAGTCACTCCAAATAGTGAAGCGAATAAGAGAACAATCGCCCAATCGATAGGTGTCATTGTCATGATCCATCCTCGTTTGTGAAAAGAGCAGCGAGCTTTCGTTATAGCCCCATATCGAGTAAGTGTCAAAAAAGTTTATCCAAATCATGTTGTTTGCACATAAAATTCATGTGCGACAATGGGGAAATGGGTAAACGAGTGATGTCGAAGCCGAAGATGGTCAGAAACGTGAAAAAAGCTCGAGGGCAATTTGAGCTCTTGGGCGGCGCGGCGGCGGTAGTTTCGGGCTTACTCGTTATTTCAATATTTCTTGTTTCATCACTGGATTCAGTCCTTGTTCGCTCCCAGCAATACGCATCAGTCTTGGCGGCGGTACTGACCGACCTCGCTAACGGCGACCGTGTAAAAAACAGACTGGACCATCTTGTGATAAATGAAAAATTGACTGCCGCGGCGCAGCTCAAGGCCAACGACATGGCCTCTCATAGCTATTTTGCACACGTCTCTCCCGCGGGCGTCGAGCCATGGCACTGGTTTAAGGAAGCGGGATATGATTTTACGTATGCGGGAGAAAATTTGGCAATTGATTTCGCGGACTCAGAAGATGTGAATTCCGCGTGGATGAATTCGCCGACCCACCGAGCAAATCTTCTAGATCAGCATTTCACAGAAATCGGCATTGCAACCGCCGAAGGATTTTATCAAGGTCACCCCACGACATTTGTCGTGCAAGAATTTGGTGCGCCTATAAGCGTTAAAACTGCTAAAGCTACTGTCGATTCACCTGTAGTTGCGGCGACTGAAGCCATTTCTCGGAATTCGACGCAACCTGCGACTGCAATTGCCGGTGCCCCTTCGCGAGTTCTAGGGGAGTCAAATGTCCCATCACCTCAAAAAGTAGCTACCCAAGTTTCGCCCCTTTCTAAAAAGACGGCGGGCAATGAAAAGCCAGCCGCAAGCGTCACACCAGATATGTCAAATCAAAAATATGCCTCGGCACTTGCATACGTGGCGGCATCTCCTAGAACAACATTATTTAATGTGTATTTCTATATTGCAGCATTCTTTTTGATAGGACTCGTATTCTTAACGGGCTTTGAGATTCACTTTCGTCATATGAAAAAAGCCGTGGCCGCGGGATCGTTGCTTGTCCTTATGTCGGCGCTTTTTGCGGTAGGGAATTGGTATGTTTTTCCCGAACCACTACTTCCGGACTCTAATCAAGTCGCTTCCGCAATTGGTACTGCCCACCGATAAGGTTGACAACTTCAAAAATAGCTGCAAAATACTGCGCACCTTGCCGAGTACTGATTTTTGTGGTACTACTCTTTCAGATTTTGCAAGTTGGTTATCCACAGGTCGCGTGCAAGTTCTTGTGGTAGGGGCGCAGTAGTATGCGGATATCGGCGTGCGCATGCCGAAAGATATTGTTTCTCGAATGTGAGACGTGCAAAGGTGCACCTCCGCAGACAGAAACAAATTAAAGTCTGCAGACTTTATTAGGTTTCTTTCGTAAGTTTAATGGGGTCTATTTATGAAAAAAATATTGGGGCCAATTGTGCTTGCGGCTATGCCGCTTTTATTGGTGCTTGCAGTCGGGGTCACGCCGTTTTCGGCCTCTGCTTTTGAATTCATGGGTCATGAAGACCACGAAATGCATGAAGCCGGTCACACCTGGCATCACTTCTTTCATTGGCATTCCGGGAAGGGCTCCCTCGTCGTTATGAAAAAAACGATGGGAGGAAATGGTACGTTTCAAATGACGGGAACAAATGGTGTTGGTGCTTTTTCCATCACTACCCATCATCGTTTTGGAGTAAAAACAGTTAAGAATCTTGAGCCTGGCACCGTAACTATTACAGAAACTCCATCTACCGGTTGGACACAGTTTTCAAATACATGCGCTAATATTGTCATAAAGGCGCACCGCACCGCGTTTTGTATGATTGTAAATCACCAATCGACGGTGGTTGAAGATCCAACGCCAACAGCAACGGGAGGCCTTAAAATAACTAAGACAACTACCGGCGGCGACGGCTCTTTTAGCTTTACGGGCAGCGCGGGTGATTTCAGTATCGTAACCGAAAGCGGTTCTGGTATCCACGAAGTAACTCTTCCGGTCGGCACTTACTCGGTATCAGAAAATCCTCTCGAAGGCTGGAACATTGCTTCAACTGGCTGTGATTCAATTGTCGTAACGGCGAATGCTACTTCTACCTGCACCATCGCAAACGAGAAAGTTCAGGCAACCGGTGGCATCACTGTAATAAAGAACACAGTTGGAGGCGAAGGAACATTTAGCTTCACCGGTATCGACGCCTTCAGTATTACAACGGTGGGCCAAACGGGCAAGTTGGATATCTACGACGTTCCAGCTGGCTCATTTTCGCTTGCTGAAACCGCACAATCTGGCTGGACGCAGTCAAGCTTTGTCTGCACGAACGGAACAGCAGTTCTCGCAAATGCAACAACTACCTGCACCGTAACAAACACTAAAAACCAAGACGCAGCTCCTGTTCAAACAGGTGGAGGCGGTGGAGGTGGCGGGGGAAGTGGTAGCAACGGCCCAATCTCTGGCTCACTAAGTGGCAGTGGAGGAGGAGGGGGTGGCGGAACCGGATGGACGTTTAAATTCCCCCAAGTTCTCGGCGCATCTTCCACAACACTTCCGGAACTCCCAAAAGGCTGTAGCGCACTTCTCACGAAGTACATGCGAAAGGGAAAGGCCAACGATGCTTCAGAGGTAAAGAAGCTTCAGAAATTCCTTAATGACGAACTGGGACTCAAGCTTCAAGTCAATGGATTCTTTGGCTCGCAAACAGACAAAGGGGTTCGCTCGTTCCAGCTTAAGCATAAGCCACAGGTTCTGACTCCATGGAGTCTTAGCGACCCAACTGGATACGTATACAAGACAACTGAGCGCTGGATCAACCTCTCGGCTTGCTCATCGCTCGTCATTCCAATGCCTGCTCTGAATTAGCCCTTATTGTTCGTATGGACTTGAAAAGCCTCAGAAACCTCGTCGGAGGAAACAAGGTGGCACTGCCACCCCTCGAAACGATGCCTCTTGCAAGCGCCACCATGCTTGAAGAGATTGCAAAGCCAGATGTGTCCGTAATTCGCATCGTCGAAATGCTCATTGTAGAAGCCTATGGACTTCGAGCATCTGACATTCATCTCGATCCGCGCCACGACGGTATTCTGGCGCGGTTTCGAATTGACGGAGTGCTCCAAGACTCATACTTGTTTCCGAAAAAAATTCAAAACGAAATAATTTCTCGCCTCAAAATCCTTTCGGGACTCCGTACCGACGAACATCAGGCGGCACAGGACGGACGATTCCGGATTACAACTGAAGTTGGATCCATCGATGTACGTGTTTCGATCGTACCGACGTATTATGGCGAAAATTCGGTGATGAGACTTCTTTCTGAAAATGCGGAGGAGTTTACGCTTGAAAGTTTGAATTTCACTCCTGAAAACGAAGAAAAAATTCTACGGGCTATAAAAAAGCCCTACGGCATGGTTCTTGCCACTGGGCCAACAGGTTCCGGAAAGACGACGACGCTCTACACCATCGTAAAAATGCTGCATAAACCGGGCATTTCTATTATTACTCTTGAAGACCCAATCGAATATTCCATTCCCGGCATTAATCAAATTCAAGTAAATTCTCGAACAAATCTCACGTTTGAAAACGGCTTACGAAGCTTGCTTCGTCAAGACCCCAACATCATCATGGTCGGCGAAATTCGCGATGTCGAGACTGCGGGGCTCGCGGTAAACACCGCACTTACTGGCCACCTCGTTCTTTCCACGCTGCACACAAATGACGCGCCGACGACGCTTCCACGTCTTCTCGACATGAAAGTCGAGCCGTATCTCATCGCTTCTACGGTAAATGTTGCAATCGGTCAGCGATTAGTACGACGGATTTGTAAACACTGCAAAGATTTCCGAGAAATGACAAAAGGCGAAGAAAAGAGTCTCGCCGAAGTGTTGCCAAAAGAACTTCTTGCGTCACATGCGAAGGTGCATTTTGGGCGCGGGTGTGAGAAATGTCTCAAAAGTGGCTATCTGGGTCGTGCGGGAATCCAAGAAGTAATGGAAATCGAAAGCGTCGTTCGTGAAGCTATTCTCGGAAAAGCATCGGCGTCGGAAATCCGTCGTGTTGCGATCTCTCAAGGAATGACACCCATCCTTGAAGATGGCTTACGAAAGGCCGCAAAAGGAATAACCACAATCGAAGAGGTTTTGCGAATGCGATATGAATAATCTTATTGCCGCAGTGTCAAAGACGCGCTTTTCGATGCCAACGATCAGACTCTTTGGAGGTCGTGCTAAATCCCAAAGAAGTCGTATGCGCAGACCTGCATTTCTGCGCTTTTCAAATAGAGACCAGGTTCACTTCGCCAAACGCCTCGCAATGATTCTGCGTGCCGGAATTCCAATCATGGAAGGCCTCCACATTCTTTCTGCACAGCGCCATAGTTCCTCCTCAACATACATATACGGGCATCTCTTGGAACAAATTGAAAACGGTCAAACGCTCTCGGGTAGCATGAGTAAGTTCGAAAGAATTTTCGGAGCGTTTTGTATCAACATCGTTCGTGTGGGTGAGACTTCAGGTACGCTTCATCAAAATCTAGACTATCTCGCCGAAGAATTAAAGAAAAAAGAAACACTAAAGAAAAAAGTGATTGGCGCGCTTGTGTATCCGGCGGTTGTCGTCACGGCAACGATCGGCATCGCGCTCGTACTTACCGTATATATTTTCCCGAAGATTTCCCCGATTTTTCAAAGTTTCAAAACGACCCTCCCTCTTTCGACTCGAATGTTGATTTCCATTTCTAATTTCCTTATTCAGGACGGTGGGATTCTTTTTGTGGGCATCATTGCCGTCTCCATCGCGTACTTCTTTTTGCTTCGCGTTACGGTCTTTCATTCCTTCATGGACCGCGTGCTTTTGCGTCTTCCTCTTTTTGGGAAACTTTCTAAAAATTACAATATCGTAAACTCAACTCGAACACTGGCGCTTCTTTTGCGCGCGGAGGTACGCATCATTGAAGCGCTTGAAATTGTGGGAACTAGTTCTCGTAATTTGATGTACCATGCCGCAATTCGCTCCATCGAAAAGCAGGTGATGAAGGGCCAAAAACTCTCGCACGAGCTTGCCAAGTTCCCTCGATTGTTTCCCCCGCTCATGACTCACATGGTTCATGTTGGTGAGGAGACTGGGAACTTGAGCGAGTCTCTTATGTACGTTTCAAGTATGTATGAAGAGGAGATCAACGACTTAACGAAAAATTTAACTACTCTACTCGAGCCGGCACTCATGATCGTAATGGGTATTATCGTTGGATTCATTGCGATTTCTATTATCACGCCAATTTATGGAATTACGCAAAATCTTCACACCTAATAGTTTTGACGCTGCGGCTTTTCGCGGCATAGCGATGCGCGGCTTCACGCTTATTGAAATGCTGATCGTCATTGGACTCATCGGTATTGTCTCAGGGTATTCCGTTGTTATGGGGCTTGACGGTCTTCGCGGCGACTCATACCGAGCGGAGCGCGATACGATTGTAATTCTTTTGCAGCAAGCGCGTACCGAGGCGCTCAATAATATTGATGAATCGAAACACGGAGTTGCGTTTTTCCCCGCTGCGCATCCGAGAAGCTACGTAGAATTTGCTGGAAATAGTTATTTGAGTGTTGGGCGTGACACAAGTAAGGATACAGTGGTCGACGCGCAGTACGCGGTAGCGTTTGCGTCCGGCTCCCCGAGCGAAGTTGTTTTTGATCAGCTCTCTGGAAACACTAGTTTTAGCGGAAACATTGTGCTCATTGATACCCAAAGACAATTTTCATCAAATATGACCATTACGAGTGAAGGCGGCATAAGTTGGTAACTATGAAGCGTGGATTTTCAACTCTTGAATTGATGATTGCCTTTGCTCTCCTCACTATTGTGCTTACCGGCGTCGTTCTTTCTCAGTTTAGCGCCAACTATTGGCAAATCGCATCAGAAACCAGCAATGAGGCGCTTTACATCGCAAAGACGCATCTCGAGGTTTTACGCGGTGCCTCAAAGGGCGAGTTTACGATGGCTTCGTCGACTCCTCAAAAGAAAGAGCTCGATACCGCATGCGCGGCCGGCGGCTTATGCTATTACGTCTCAGACACCGTGAGCGACCTGTCAGCATGCTCGAAATATCTAAACTCCAAAGTGGATTGGAGCGTGCAAAACTACCCAACCACTACCACCTCGCTTTACACAATTACAGCGAATCCGACGGAGGCGATTTTGCTTGGAGGAGATTGCCCACTTCTTTCTCCCGCGGGTAGTTGGACGAAGAATCCAACTCTTGAGCACGTAGCAGTGACGCTAAATGGAAATGTTACCGGCGTAGACTCACTTGAAGGCATCGTGTTTGCAACGCAAGATGCGCCACCGTACTTTGCGACCGATAAAGCAGGCACACTCACGCAAAAAAGTTTTGGTGAAGTGACTGTCTTGAACGGACTGGATGTCGCTCGTGATGAGGCGACGGGGCGCACGTATGCCTACGTGACTCGCAACGATCCCGCGAAACAGCTGAGTATCATCGACGTAACGGACATTGCAAATCCCGCCACGACGACAAGGCCATTTGCGCTCGGTGTTTCCGGCGACGTGACGTCGCCGACGGCATACGGCTGGCGCGTATTTTTGTATGACAGAAAAGCGTATGTCGTTACCAAGCAAACAGGACAGCCCGATTTCCATATTGTGGACGTTGGTAATCCTGCGGTGCCCGTAGAGAAAGGGGATGCGTTGATCAACACAACGATCAACGATCTGATTGTTCGAGATCGAAAGGTGACAGGAGTCACTCATCGCTATGCCTATTTGGCCACAACCAATACGACAAAAGAGGTGATTGTTCTCGACGTCACTTCTCCAACTTCAATTAGTACTGTGGCGACCATCGATCTTCCTGACACGCCAGGATGCACCGCAGGTAATTCACCAAACGCGACTTCGCTTTCTCTTTCAGGCACAACCCTCTATGTTGGGAGGGAGTTTCATCTGTCGTGCGCTCAACCCACTTTGTACTCAATAAATTTGAAAAACCAAGCAAATCCTGTTCTCACAGCGCTCATTACAGGTTCGACCGTTCTCGGACTTAGAGTATCAGGAGACTTAGCATTCATGGAAACAGGAAGCCAGGCCGCGGCACCCTCGAGTAACCTAATGGACATAGATGCGACAGATATTTTTTCCGGCAAAGCAATTTCGTCAGGAACCGAAACAATACAAGTGATAAGTCTCAAAACACTTTCTCAGCAAGCGGCGTACACCTTCGGTCCAGGTACAGGCCTAGTCGCTGTGCTAAAAAACACACCATGAGAAAAAATTCTTCCCAGAATGGGTTTACATTGATTGAGGTACTCGTGTATTTGGCGCTTTTCTCAATTCTCATGAGTGGCGCCATTGTCGGCGCGTATCAGCTTTTACAGGGTGGCGCACATGATCGCTCACTTGCTTTTACTCAATCCGAAGGCACGTTCATTACGAGAAAGTTAAACTGGGCGCTTTCGGGAGCAAGTGATGCCATTCTCGCTGGAAGCCAATTAGATATCACTCGTTTGGACCTCGGTGAAGTTTTGCATATTGACGCGAGTGGTCCGAACCTGACCTTACGACGAAACGCCGGGCCCGCGGTCGTATTAAATAGTGATGAATTTAAACCGCAAAATGTGGTGTTCTTGGTGACGCCGGGATCAAACGGAACCCCGACACTCGTTACAATAAATTTTACGATTCACAATCGACCTTTTGTATTGAAAAAATATCTTCGATAGCCTATGACGCACATCACACATAACAAGCAGGGAGGATACGTCGCACTCATGTCGACGATAGTAATTTCCCTCGTGCTCCTCGTGCTTATTTCTCAAGATGCATTCGCCGGATGGTCCACACGTTTTTCGGTACTCGGCACCGAAGCGAAAGAGCAAGCGTCTGCGCTTGCTGAAGGGTGTTCCGATCAAGCGCTTACTCGCGTTATTACGGATGTGACA
>JAYTPG010000080.1:0-5639 GCA_043747375.1 Candidatus Kaiserbacteria bacterium
CAAACGAGGGGCAAATTTGTATGGCAGAAAAAAAAGATAATGACAAAATAATCGTAAAAGGTGCGCGGACACACAACCTGAAAAACGTCAGTGTTGAAATGCCGCGAGGAAAAATGGTGGTTTTTACGGGGCTTTCCGGTTCAGGAAAATCATCACTCGCCTTCGACACGATCTTTGCGGAGGGACAGCGTCGCTATGTTGAATCACTTTCCGCATATGCCCGACAGTTCTTACGACAAATGCAAAAACCCGATGTAGATGAGATTTCAGGCCTTTCCCCGGCCATCTCCATTGATCAAAAAAGTCGATCTAACAACCCGCGATCTACCGTTGCAACAATTACGGAAATTTACGATTATCTTCGCGTTTTATATTCGCGCGTCGGGCATCCTCATTGTCCGGTTTGCGACCAAGAGGTACGAAAAATGTCCAATGAGGAAATTCTCGAAAGTGTCGTCGCGATTGTGGAGAAAACAAGTCGCCAACTCAGAAAAGCAAATCCCGAACTGCTTACCGCTGGCGTGTCAAAAGCGAAAATTAGAATTACGGCACCGCTTATTGTTGGCCGAAAAGGGGAGTATTATCAATTGCTTTATGACTTGCTAAATAAAGGATTCGAAAAGGTAATGGTAGATGGAGAAGAAAAATCACTCCGACAACGTATTGATCTGAAGAAGAATTTTAAACACGACATAGATGTCGTCGTTGATGAAGTTTTTGTATCTGAATTTACGCAAGATGCAAAAGCCGCGCGAGAAAGGATAAGTGAGGCAATTGAAAGAGCTCTCCAGGAGTCAGATGGGCTCATTCGTATTACGGATCCGAGCGGTGAATCAAGAGTCGTTTCAGCTAAATTCATGTGCCCAAATGATGGATTCTCATTTCCGGAAGTTGAGCCGCGCCTCTTTTCGTTTAACTCGCCATATGGCGCCTGCGCCACCTGTAACGGCTTAGGGACGAAATATATTTGGAGCGACGAGCCATGTGACACTTGCCACGGAAAAAGATTACGAGATGAAGCGTTGCACGTAGATATTTCCAGCAAAAAAACTGGTCGAAAGAATATCGTCGATCTCACCTCCTGTTCGATTGCAGAAGCAAAAGATTTTTTTGATTCAATTGATTTCACTGAAAAAGAAGTCGAAATATCCAAAGTTATTATTAAGGAAATCACCAGCCGCTTGCAGTTCATGTTAAATGTGGGCATTGAATATTTGACACTGAATCGTCGTGCAAACACTCTTTCCGGTGGCGAAGCCCAGAGAATCCGTCTTGCATCGCAATTAGGAAGCGGACTTGTGGGCGCGCTATATGTTCTTGATGAGCCAACTATTGGGCTTCACCAGCGCGATAATGATCGATTGATCGAAACATTGAAGCACTTGCGAGACTTAGGAAACACGGTATTGGTGGTTGAGCACGATGAAGACACCATCTTTGCGTCGGACTACATTATCGATATCGGACCGGGAGCTGGAGTTCATGGGGGCAACGTCATCGTTTCTGGATGGCTGGAAGACTTACTTACTGCTAAAACTAACAAATCTGGTTCAAAAACGCTCGCCTATCTACGCGGGGAAGACTCGATTCCCATTCCCGAAAAGCGTCGAAATGCTGACCGAGGGAAGATTAAAATTCGCGGCGCAAGTAAATTCAATATTAAGAACGTCGACGCAGATATTCCACTTGGGAAGCTTGTGGCGATTACGGGCGTGTCGGGATCAGGTAAGTCCACGTTTCTATATGAAATTGTTCATAGAAATCTCGAGGCTCGTTTCGATAAACGTTTCAGAACTGCCAAGATTTATAACTGCACTGAGTTTACCGGGACCGAATATCTTGGCCGCTCAATTCTTATTGATCAATCTCCAATCGGTAGAACTCCACGCTCAAATCCAGCAACGTACACCGGTGCCTGGACGCATATTCGAGATTTATTTGCAATGACCGAAGAGGCGCGAGCGCGAGCATGGGGTCCCGGACGATTTTCATTCAATGTTAAAGGGGGTCGCTGTGAAGCATGTGAGGGTAACGGACTCGTCGCGGTAGAAATGCACTTTTTACCGACAGTCTATGTGATATGTGATGTCTGCAACGGAAAACGTTTTATGAAGGAAACGCTTGATGTGAAATACAAAAAGAAAAATATATACGATTGTTTGAAGATGACTGTAGAGGAGGGCGTGATATTTTTTGACGACATTCCCGCAATTTCGGATCGATTGAAGACGCTTGCCGAAGTGGGATTGGGATATTTGGAGCTTGGGCAAAGCGCAACAACGCTTTCTGGTGGCGAGGCTCAGCGAATTAAGATTGCGTCCGAACTCTATCGACCACATCAAACCAAAACCATTTACCTTTTAGACGAACCGACCGTGGGACTTCACTACGAAGACGTAAAGCGACTCATCGAAATTTTGCAGAAATTGATTGATAGGGGGAATACGGTAGTTGTTATTGAGCACAATCTCGACGTTCTAAAATGCGCGGACTATATTCTCGACATGGGTCCCGAAGGCGGAGCCGGTGGCGGATCGCTTGTCGCAAAAGGGACACCTGAAGAAGTGGCAAAGACACCAGGCTCTCACACGGGATACTATTTGAAACGAGTCTTGAAAAAGAAAAAGTAATCTGCCTACTGTGCGAAATTGAAGTTACTAATATATTTACCGTAAGTCTTTAAGATACATCTCCCAGCTCTTCGTTCTATGCGTATGATCTTTTGACTCGTAGAGAGCGCCGATAAAAGCTTCAGCAAGTTGCCGATTTGTGATGAGTGGAATATTCATATCAATCGCTTTTCGGCGAATGGTAAAGCCGTCGCTCCCCCCACCCGAATATGGATGTGTTGGAATATTGATGATGAGATCTACCTTGCGATTTTCAATAAGAGAATTCACGTTGGGTTCTTTTCCAGTGCTTATTTTGTAGACTTTTTTACAGGGAATATGGTGAGCCTTTAAAAAGTCGGCCGTATGCTCTGTCGCGAGAAATGAAAATCCGAGGTCGTGAAGCGTTTGCATAGAAGGAAGTAGTTTGACTTTATTTTCTTCTTTGCCGAGGGATACCAGCACATTCTTTTTTGGCGGTCGCATACCTGCAGCCATCATGGAATTTAAAAGAGCCTCTGCATATGAGTCGCCAAAACAGGCAACTTCTCCCGTAGAGGCCATTTCAACGCGCCCAACAGGGTCTGCACCCTTTATGCGACTATAGGAAAATTGGGGAGATTTAACGGCTACGTAATCAAGGTCCACAGTGCGATACTCACCATGAACGTTTTCTCCCAAAAATGCTCGAGTCGCTATTTCTATAAAGTTATAACCCGTGACTTTCGAAACAAAGGGGAAACTACGAGATGCTCTCACATTGCACTCGATTACTTGAAGACGATTGTCTTTTGCAAGGAACTGAATGTTAAATGGTCCAGTGATTTTCAACTCCTTAATGACATTTTTTGCGATTCGCTTTGCACGTCGTACTGTTTCGAGATAGGTGCGTTGCGGCGGCATTACTACCGTCGCGTCTCCCGAGTGAGTCCCGGCGTTTTCGACGTGCTCAGTAATTGCGTAAATAACGAGTTCTCCTTCGTCTGCAACGCCGTCGATTTCGATTTCACGGGCATTTTCAATGAATTTAGAAATAACAACGGGGTATTTCTCTGACACGTCCGATGCGCGTTTCAAATACTTCAGAAGCTCCTCCTCATCGTAAGCAACTTTCATCGCCGCACCTGAAAGAACATACGAGGGTCGAATCAAAACTGGATACCCCATTTTTTTTGCTGTGACAGTCGCCGCTTTGGGCGTAGTGAGTTCCGCCCACTCAGGCTGATCTACATCGAGCTTATCAAGAAGTTTAGAAAACACGTGTCGATCTTCGGCGCGATCAATATCCAGTGGGGAGGTTCCAAGTATCGGTACGCCCGCTTTGTGAAGAGGCAATGAAAGTTTGTTTGGAATCTGGCCGCCAGCTGAAACAACAACCCCTTTTGGTTTTTCAAAATCAACAATATCCAACACACGTTCGAATGAGAGTTCGTCGAAGTAAAGACGGTCCGACATGTCGTAGTCGGTGGAGACAGTCTCAGGATTTGAGTTAATCATGATGGTCGAATGTTTTCTGGAACGGAGGGTCTTGAGTACTTGCACGCACGACCAATCGAATTCCACGGAGGTTCCAATTGCATAGGGACCGCTACCCAGTACGGCAATTTGCTTTTTTCCAGGTACAACGTCATGCTCACCGCCGTGGTACGTGCAATATAAATAGTTCGTTTGCGCAGGAAATTCTCCCCCGAGCGTATCAATCTGCTTAAAAGCCGGAAGTACACCGAGCTTTTTGCGCATCGCACGAATTTTGATTTCATCGGTCCTTCGAAGGGTAGCAATTTGAGCATCTGAGAAGCCTTTCTTTTTTGCGTATCGCAGGTTTTCTTTGTTGAGAGTCTCTTTCGCAAGTCGTCTTTCACAGTCAATAATATTTCTCATTTTACCCAAGAACCACAGATCCATGCCAGAAAGGTCGTGAATTTTTTCTATTGTCACGCCCGCACGCAAAGCTTGTGCGATTGCGAATATGCGACGCGTTGTAGGCTCTTTTATCTCTTGAAGATAGTTTTCAATTTCGAAATTGTCATTCGATTGCGCGGTAAATCCAGCGGCGCCTATGTTAAGCATGCGGAGAGCTTTTTGAAGCACCTCTTCCATTGATCGACCGATTGCCATCACCTCACCAACACTTTTCATTTCGGTGCCAATTTTAATCGCGGCATTGTCAAATTTAACCAAATCCCATCGAGGAATTTTCATGACAAGATAATCCAGGGCGGGCTCGAAGCAAGCAATGGTTGTTTTGGTGACTGAATTTTGAAGTTCAGTGAGAGTGTACCCCAGTGCCAGTTTTGCCGCGACAAAGGCAAGCGGGTAGCCCGTCGCCTTAGATGCAAGCGCGGAAGAACGGGAGAGGCGAGCATTTACTTCGATTACCCGGTAATCGTCGTTTTTTGGATTTAAGGCATATTGAATATTGCATTCTCCCACTATTCCAAGATGACGAATTGTTCTTATCGCCACCTCTCTTAGCATGTGATACTCGTGATTTGTGAGCGTTTGTGAAGGTGCAACGACCATTGATTCGCCGGTGTGTACGCCCATGGGATCGAGGTTTTCCATGTTGCAGACCGTGATGCAGTTATTTACTGCGTCACGAACCACTTCATATTCAACCTCCTTCCATCCCGATAAATACTCTTCGATTAGAACCTGGGAAACCGAACCGAATGTTTCTTTAAGCTTTTCCGCAAGGTCTTCTTCGTTGCTGACGCGTCCTGAGCCTTGGCCGCCGAGTGCAAATCCTGAACGCATCATAATAGGGTACCCAATTTCTTTTGCAGCCTTTAATCCGTCAGATACATTTTTTACTGCGCGACTTCTTGCCGTTTTCACGTCAATTTCATTCAAGCGATCTATGAACAACTTACGGTCTTCGGTGTCTCGTATGGTCGAAACGGGCGTGCCCAAAACTCGCACACCATACTTTTTAAGTATTCCGTTTTCTTCAAGCGAAAGTCCGAGATTGAGAGCAGTTTGTCCTCCAAAACTTAGTGAAATTGCGTCGGGTTTTTCCTTCTTAATGAC
>JAYTPG010000081.1:0-9586 GCA_043747375.1 Candidatus Kaiserbacteria bacterium
AAACTTCTGGAATGATAGAAGCACGACGAAAGCGGTATAAAGGACAAGCAAAACGAACCACAGCTTTGCCCCGCCTCCCGTTGAGCAAAGTGCGCCAAGGGCGTTAGATGCCCCTACGATACCCGCATTCTTAATGGACGTGGAAGATGTTGAGTTGTCGGATTTTGTTGGTTTGACGGGCTTTGGTGCCGGCTTAGAGGGTGTTTTATGAAGATTCTGCTCCGCAATGTTGCCCAGGGAGGGATATTGCACGTTACCCTCCCCTATCTGGTTAAAACTGCTGCCCTGAACTGTTCCAGAGATGGAGTAAAGACATGTTACCGAAACATTATTCACCGTTTGGACTGAAAGGAAAACGACCTGAACGGGCACCCCTTTTTGAGTTTGCGTTGAATAAATATCAAAGTGCGTGCGAATTCCCTCTCCTCCGGTTAGCCAACGAGTCATTCGAGTAAGTGGTATCTGTGTATTTCCTACCGATGCCGACACGGCGACGTATCTAAAATCAGAAATGGTTACGTCAAAGGAATCCAAGTTGCCAGAATATACATAGGGATGTAATCCCGAGGTCGATATAGGGGCGCAGGTCTTTCCGCCGCCCGGAGGAATAATCTGGAGCGGATTTGCAGTGAAGGCAATTGCAGAAAGAGGAGAAACAAACACCAGCCCAACAAGCAATCCGCCCAATAAAACATTAAAGCGATTACTATAGTTTCTCAAAACAAAACCCCGTTTCATGGAGGAAAACTAGTACAGTATCCACGGTCAGTCAATGCCAAATTAGTAATCCAACACAAATATCGAAAATATCCATATTTGAAGCGCTAGTATCGATATTTTATAGGACAAGAAATGACGAATAGATTTTCACTTGAGGGACAGGTTTTTTTGAAAAATAGGCTCAAGAATGTGGATAAGTCTGTGGATATGTGGATTAAAAGGACAATTGTTTGTTTAAGAAAGAAGCATTAATCAAATTAATCCTTATTTTAAGCCAAGTAATAGAAAAAATCATATAAAAGACTCGTGAAAGAATGCTAAATATGTAACATATGTAACGCGTTACCGTGTTCCACGTGAAAAGGAAATCAATATACCTCTATTTGAATTATGCTGATTCCGAGTTGATATTAGATAAATTTCGTTATGATGCCGAACTATGTTTAAATAGTCGGCATGTTTTTTAGAAAGGGCACGCGTGATATTGGAAATTTTGGAGAGGATATTGCTACAAGATTTCTGACGAGAAAAGGCTATGAGATCATGGAGCGCAATTACAGAACGAAGTGGGGTGAAATCGATATAGTGGCGCAGATCGGCGGAGACGTGCATTTTGTGGAAGTTAAGAGTGTTTCACGTGAATCAGGGCTTGCGGACATTTCACGTGAAAAGTCCAGTCATAGGCCAGAAGAGATGGTACACGATGAAAAGTTGGAAAAACTAATGAAGTTGGCGGATTACTATATGAATTTAAAGGGTGATAAGCGTGATTATCAAATTGATGTCATTGGAGTAATTTTAGATAAGCTGAACAGAAGGGCTACTTGCCGACATTTTGAGCAAGTTCTATAGGACATTAAAGGACAGCATTTATTTCTTCGTATTCACAGCGCAGAGCTAAGTTAGTTCTGATTACACGTGAGTACCGTAGTATTTTTAAATAGATAGAGTATAGTATGTGAACTAATCTGAGATTTGCGTTTTTTTGAATATATTCAGATCAAGTGAAGTGGACAAAATGGGTTGGTGAGATTTTTTCGGGGCGTCGTATACCGGTAGTACGCTTGCTTTGGGAGCAAGTAGACTGGGTTCGATTCCCAGCGCCCCGACAAATAATTTGGTATCGGTAGAAAGAGTGATATGCAACGTCTCAGAAACGAATGTTCTATCTAAGAGATGATTAAATCCGAGACTCAATTGTTGCCTGGTGTTATTTTCGAGATAAATTTATCGATGAGATCGGGCGCTTCCTGCGTATTGAATATGGCGGCAGTAACTGCGAGATCTCCAGAGAGAAATTCGCCAAGTGATTTACCGGTCTGAACTTTAATGTCGCGATTGATGTAATCAAGGGTTGTAACGTGAAGATCTCTCTCGGCGGTTGTTGCGCCATCACTCGTAGTTGTGATTATTCCGACAAGATAGTTCCAAGCATTAACGACGGCTCCACCAGAGGAACCGCTTTGCGCCTCTAGTACGCCTCCGACTGAAAATAAATCGACCGCTCCCGTTTCGAAAGTGAGTAGTTGCTTGATGGTGGTGACCGAACTGACCGAATAGAGATTGTTTGTTGCAATCGCGCCTCCGACGAACTCAGCTGGATATGCCGCGACGAGAACGGAGTCACCCGGGAACGTTATTTTTTCGCGCGATTCAACAGGCAAGAAGGAAACAGGGGAGGCAGTGGGGGAGTCGTCGACGTTTGACGTAATGTGTAGGAGCGCGTAGTCATGCTCTCCGGTACTCTTCGCGCGTTCAGCGTTCAGGTCCTGAGCGTGATCGTTCACCCATATTGAGGGTATATATAAAACTTCAGCATTCCACATAGGAGAGGCGGGGGATTTTCCGCGAATGATACAAGACAGATTTACACGCTGGTCTGAAGCGAGTAAAACGTATTGCGCGACATGGGCGTTCGTCAAAATTACTCCGCGAGGATCAATGAGCACGCCGCTTCCTGAAGTGGGGCGAAAAGTGCCGCCGCTACGAGGCATGCACAGAATGTTTACCAATGCTGCGCGCGTCGAGACATTTATTTCATCGAACGAACGGGTTCCAAAAGTGTAGGGGGACTCAAGTCGGGTGACGAGTGTCTGAGGGGGGACGTTACTTTGTGGCTCTAAAGTTGGGTTTTTTGTTCCCTTTGCCAGTGGAGCTTCTTTAGATTTAATTATTGCAGAGGTGGAGGATGTTGGGGCAGAATTTTTTGATGACGCTACTTGTGCAACCTGAGAGGCTGACGTTGGCAATGACGAGAGGGCGTCCGATTCCGGACGACCATTGTTTTTTTCAGAATTTGCGTGAAAGAAAACTATTGCGACGAAAGCGAAGACTGCAATAGTTGCCAGTGCGAAGGACTTTAGTCGAGCGCCCATATGGTGCGGGATGGGGGAATCGAACCCCCGTCACAAGTTTGGAAAACTCGCGTTTTACCATTAAACTAATCCCGCCTCTTCTCGCTAGGGCGAGCTGCAGCGGGAATGCCCGCAGAAGATCACCTCAGTGAGTTCGTGATTACTTTACATTACATTTGGCAGTAACACAAAAACGTCCGCCAGAAGGCGGACGTTTTTATTACAAGAAACGAAAAAACTATTTAACAGCATCCTTGAGAGTCTTTGAAGCGCGAAACTTCGGGACCTTCATTGACTTGATCTGAATCGTCGCACCCGTGCGAGGATTTCGGCCTGTTCGGCCTGCACGTGTCTTTGCCTGAAATATTCCGAGACCAGCAATTGAAACCTCATCTCCTTTCTTAAGAGAGTGAGTAATCATGTCGATGATTGCTTCGACTGCCCGTTCGGCATCAGCTTTTGTCGAGCCGATAGTAGAAGCTACTTTCTCCACCAAATCCATTTTATTTGCCATAAAAATTTTCTGCGCAACTTATCTTGCTAAAAGTGGTTCGACCCACAATGTATCCATTTTGAGCCATATTTTAAAGCTGTCAACAGGTGTTTTGTACAGGCGTTACCCATCCGGTAGTGTGCCAAAAAAGCGCCCCGAGTGGGCGCTTTTTTGGCTCTGTAGAGCCATTACCTCGCGTATTCGATAACTCTCGTCTCTCGTATGACGGAAATTTTGATTTCGCCCGGGTATTGCATTTCCTTTTCAATTTTGTCAGCAATTCGACGTGCAACGTTGCGCGCCTCGAGATCGCTGATCGCTTCGGGGCGAATAATAACGCGCACTTCGCGTCCTGCAGAGATGGCATAACTCTTTTCCACACCAACTTCGCCGTTAGCAATTGCCTCGAGGTCCTCAAGACGTTTGATGTAATTTTCTACACTGTCTCGGCGCGCTCCTGGGCGTGAGCCTGAGATGGCGTCAGCAACCTGCACGATCATACTCTCAGGAGTTTCGTACGGATATTCTTCGTGGTGCGCTTGCATCGCTTTTATGACACGTTCGTCGATGTTGAATTTCTGAAGGATTCGACGACCAATTTCGACGTGTGTACCAGGAACTTCGTGATCCACTGCTTTTCCAATGTCGTGGAAGAGGGCACCAGCGCGCGCTATTGCGGGGTCAGCTCCAAGTTCTTCGGCGAGCATTGCGGCAAGATGAGCAACCTCAATAGAGTGGTCGAGAACATTTTGTCCGTAACTTGTACGAAAGTAGAGGCGGCCAAGAATCATAAGAAGCTTCGGATCAAGATTTGGAACTTTCGCTTCATATGCGCCCTCCGCACCTTTCTTTTTTATGATGCTATTTATTTCTTCCTCGGCCTTTTTAACCGCTTCCTCAATCTTTGCAGGCTGAATGCGGCCATCGACAATCAGATTTTCGAGCGCAATTCGCGCGATTTGGCGACGAATGGGATCGTATGAAGACAGGGTAATAGTGCCCGGGGTGTCATCGACAATAACGTCGACGCCGGTCGCTCGTTCGAAGGCACGAATATTACGGCCTTCTTTACCGATAATTTTGCCCTTGATCTCATCGTTAGGGAGTGCCACGGTGGTTGCAAGAACATCGCCAACCACGGAATTTCCAAGTCGGTGAACTGCGGTAACGAGAATCTCGTTTGCCTTACGTTCAAGTTTTTCATTTCCAGAGATTTCGAGCTTGCGCATTCTGTTTTCAATATCGGTTTCGTATTGTTTCTCAACGGACTGAATTAATTGATGCTTTGCTTCATCTGCGCTCAAGTCTGCAATTTTCTCCAGTTTCTCTTGTTGCTCTTTGGCCGAATGCTCAAGTTTCTCTTTTGCGAGTGCGAGCTCCTCGTTTTTCTTTACGATAGTTTCTTGATCAGTATCAAGCTTGAGATGACGCTTATCGAGCATTTCTTCTTTTCCAACAAGGCGCTCTTCTGTAGTCTTGAGGTCGCGCTCGCGTTCTTTAAATTCGTTGGTTAACAAATCTCTCTTTCGACTGGCCTCATGCTCGGCGGTTTCAACAACCCCCTTGGCTTTTTCTTCAGCGTCGAGCATCATCTTTCGGATCTGAAGCTCCATTGAGCCGCGTTTTCCGAGAGAAATAATGAGGCGCAAATAATATCCGATTCCAATGCCAAGAGCGCCCGCGAGGGCGAGAAGCATCAGTACAAGTTTTAATGACATACGCGTGGTTTTTCCGCGCGCGCCCCTTTTACGTTACAAAACAACAATTATTCTCGATGCGTCGCGATGACTCTTTGTCGCACTTTCAAGAACGTATTTGGAGCACGGACGGAGATTCAATGACATATTTTTTGATTAATGGTGTATTCGAAATATACCACGTCTTTTCAAAAGCGCTAGCAACTCGTGTTCCACCAAGGAAATCCGATATGCAATTAAGATAGGACTTTGTCAATAATTCCGTACTTTTGTGCCTCGTCTGCAGTCATAAAGTAGTCTCGGTCTACGTCTTTTTCGATTTTGTCGACTTTTTGCCCTGTATTTTTCGCTAAAATGCGATTAAGTCGCTCACGAAGCTTCAAGATTTGCTTTGCCGTAATCTCGATGTCTGTTGCCATGCCTTCGGCGCCGCCGGAAGGCTGGTGAATCATCACTTCTGCGTTTGGTAGGGCGAAGCGCTTTCCTTTTTCGCCAGCCGAAAGGAGAACGGCACCCATAGAAGCCGCCATGCCGACGCAGACTGTCGAGACATTAGGCTGAATATGGTTCATGGTGTCCAAAATAGCGAGGCCTGCGGAAACGTGCCCACCAGGGCTATTTATATAGAACGAGATGTCTTTCTTAGGATCTTCGGAGGCAAGGAAGAGGAGTTGAGCGATAACGAGGTTTGCCACATCGCTATCAATAGGGCCCCCGAGGAAAATAATACGCTCTTTGAGAAGGCGACTATATATATCGTAGGCCCGTTCACCCATTGATGTTTTTTCAATAACCATCGGGACCAGCATTTGCGCTTTAATATTGTTCATATAATTGAGTGTATCAGAATGTGTGGACCATACGCAAATTATTTCCAATCACCACTAATGATACAATCTCAGCATGTTTCTTCAGTCGATGGCTGAATTGATCGCGAAAATTTTTTCGATTCTCGGTTTGTCAGTGTCACTTACGGTCATGCCTCTTGCGAGTGCTCTCCCGGCACACGATGCTCCACCAGCGGCAGATTCTCACCTGGAGGCAACATCATCTTCCATCAATGAGAATGCAAGCACGTCGCAACCAGAAGGCGTTTCTCAAAATTTACCCGCGGGCGCAGCCTGGCTCGACACACTGCCTCTGGGAGATGGAAAATATGTGACATCGGAACCTAAGAAAGGATATATTTATCTCTGCCATGTGGGGAGTGATCGAGGTAGTGCAGGGGCAGCAGGGAATTGGATCAATGAGTCTTCGCACACGTGGAATCCGACTAAGAAATTGCATGTGTCCGGGAATATTTCATGGCCCGGTGCAAACATCTCAATCAAACTTAGCGAATCGAATCGTCTCATCTCAACGAATGATTTGCCTGTTACACACACGAGCGGAATCTTTCCGATCTCGAGTTCTGACCGTGCATTCGAGTTCGACCGCAATCCAAACTCTATTTCAGCGCAAAAGTTTTCCTTTACCCTGCCGGCGAATCCCACCATTAACGCAAAACCTGATTGTATTTACGGGGAAGTCGGCGTGATGACGGGTGGGGTACTCCTCTTTGATGGATTTGATGCGGGGAATCGTGATGCGGCGGCATGGGAAGTACAAGACGATTGCGGCGCGCACCCACAAATAGGTGGCGCCTACCATTATCACAATCTCTCCAGTTGTATAAAAAATATCGCAATCGACAATGTGATTGGCTACGCGTTTGACGGCTTCCCGATTACTGGTCCAAAATTACCAAATGGAAATTATGTACATACGGCAGACCTCGACGAATGCCACGGCTTGGTCAGCGAAGTTTCAGTCGAAGGAAGAAAGACAAGCACATATCACTACGTGATGACACAAGATTTTCCATATTCAGTAAGTTGTTTTAAAGGCAAAAGTACCCAAAAGGGCCCTGTCGGTGGTGGATCTGCCGCGAACGCGGGCGTCACTTCGCAAAATAGCTCTCAATCTGTTCCCCAAACGCCTCCGTCAAAATCTGGTGGGCAGATGTCTCCTCCTGCCGGAGGTCCTCCTCATGAAGCTATCGATGCGTGTAGCGGAATGGATAACGGCGTGCAGTGTTCATTTATTTCTTCAAGGGGTGACACTATTTCAGGTGTCTGCGACACGCCGCCGAATAGTTCACTGGCGTGCATTCCGCGCTGACGTTGCGGCCTTAATAATATTTTTATGAATGAACGCGGAAACGGAGAAGGAGGGGCAAAAAACATTATTCCATTCTTGCCGCGGCAGCGCGATGAAACGGAACATCACGAGCAATCGACTTCGGAAAATAATGGTGAGCCGAATGTTATAGACTTATCAAAAAATCGACAAAAAGACGCTCCACTTTCGTATAAAGCGACCCACAAAAAATTAAATATCCTACAACCAAACAACGATGAGTATGTAGCGAGAGAGCGTGCTGCGTATCATAAAGCGCGAGAATCGCAGCCGCGGTTTGCAGAGGTTTCATCGAAGTTGATGCAAGAGCTGAAAGACAAGAAGCATGTCATAGAGAGAGTTATTTTTGAGAAGATTCGCAAAAGTGCGGAGTCGAACACGTCGATTCGACGCATCTATATTTGTGTGGGGAATCAAGCACTCCAAAATGATGAAACCCCCGACGCCGCGCTAAGAGAATTATTTTCGCCAGAAGTGGAACAGGTACTCGGCGTGGAGGGATTTGCTCAGGTATGTAACAGTTGGGGAAATTCGTTTCTAAAGAAGATCGCGGGCAAAAGTCTCACGATTAAGTTTGATTCTCCAAATAAAGAGAATGACACCACAATTCCGAGAGCGCTGTGGTTTGAAGTCAGATAGGGTTGACGACGCGATCGTGAGGATATTCCCTGACTAATACGCGTGATGGACGTCAGTCACCGTTTCACGCTCTCGCGATTTCGCGTTTCGCGGCTCTTGCTATAGGGTAGACGGATGGCAAAGGATGAAATGATAGTTCGGTTCGAAGGTGTGTCACATGAATTTGGCCCAAACAAGCCTATTTTGGTTGAGGCCGATTTTTCTATTCGTCGCGGAACGAAAATTACCTTGATGGGACAAAATGGTGCAGGGAAAAGTACTATTTTTAAAATGATTACAGGCGCACTTGAGCCTGAAGAGGGAAGCGTCGTGATCGCATCAAAACTCTCCATTGCAACATCGCGGCAGGTAATTCCGCGTGCGGAAATCTCTCTCACGGTGCGGGAATTTTTCCAGAAAATGTTTGACGAGAAAATCTACGATATTGATCCGCGGATTGATGAAGTGCTTGAGGTGGTGAATTTGAAAGGCCACGCGAAAATGCACGAGCGAATTGTCGGCTCTTTTTCCGGAGGCCAGCAGGCGCGACTCCTTCTTGCCTCGGCGCTCATACAAGATCCTGACTTGCTTCTCTTGGACGAACCAACCAACAATCTCGACAGGGCGGGCATCGAACATCTCACGCAGTTCATTAAGAATTATGAGAAGACGGTGATTGTGATTTCGCACGACGCTGATTTCTTGAATTCTTTTACGCAGGGTGTTTTGTACCTTGATGTGCATTCCCACAAGGTAGAACAATATGCCGGCGACTATTCTGATGTGCTCCGCGATATTACCGCGCGCATCGAAAAAGAAAATATGAAAAACGCGCAGCTTGAAAAAACGATCGCGGCAAGCAAAGAGAAGATGAACTTCTTTGCACAAAAAGGAGGCAAGATGCGCCTCGTCGCGAAAAAAATGCGCAACAAGATTGAGGAGTCAGAAGATAATTTGGTTGATGTGCGAAGTGAGGATAAAACAATACGACCATTTAAGATTCCGATGCAGGAAGATATCGTTGGCGAGATTGTCACGATTACTTCCTACAAGACCCTTAAGGACCATAAGCCAAAAATGCACAAGAAGAATTTAATTCTCAAACGCAATCAGCACTTGCTTCTTGCAGGGCCAAATGGGATTGGCAAGTCAACGCTCCTCGAAGCGATTGCGAGCAAGACTTCCGATGGTGCTTTAGTAAAAGACGGCGTTCGCATCGGTTACTATCGGCAAGATTTTTCAAATATGGATTTTGATGCCACCGTGTATGAGGTCCTGGGGAAAGCAATGAAAGAGATGTACGAAGAAAAACTGCGAGCGACCGCGGCAGGATTTTTAATTTCCTCAGAATTGATACACCAAAAAGTCGGATATCTTTCGGAAGGACAAAAGGGGCTCGTCGCATTTGCGCGACTGGTTTTGATGAGACCGGGCCTCCTCATTTTGGACGAACCCACAAACCACATGAACTTTCGTCACCTCCCCGTCATTGCAAAAGCACTAAGCGAATACGAAGGCGCCATGAT